>DAOVSY010000487.1 GCA_030633365.1 Spirochaetaceae bacterium
ATGTTTTTACTTCCAAAGAGTGGTGGTCTTATAGGCGAAGGAATGGAACCTGTTTCCAGAACTTTAAAGGAAAAAATACAAGCACGTTTTACAGGGAAGGAGCATTTGTTTATAGCGTTAGACACAGGGATGCTTATGAAACATAAGTCCGTAGTAATTACAGGACTTATTTTAATGCCAATATCCCTGATTCTTGCAGGAATAATTCTGGGTAATCGTGTTATTCCTCTAGGTGATTTACCAAATCTTATTTCAGTAATATCTGTTATTGTTCTTGTTCATAGAGGAAATGTTATTCGTGGTGTTCTTACAGGTATACCTTTAGTAGCAATTTATCTATATATTTCCAGTAACCTTGCAGAAATGATCACAAGATTATCAGGCTCTGTTGGGATGGATTTTGGCCAGGATCAGTTGATTACTGCTTTTACTGATGGAGGTAATCCTGTTCGATGGTGGATTTTGCGTCTTTTTCAGGGTAATATATTTGCATTTATACTTATACCTGTAGTTTTGGGAATGCTTTTTATTGCCCGCAGGGAAGCTCTTAATAGAGAAAAGAAGCTATTTAAAGATTAGTTCACTAAAAGGAGGGGATTTATTTATCAATACCCCTCCAAAATCCTCTTAACACTAAACTCCTTTATCAAAAAAACATTACCTTGTATTCATTTTAATAAAGAACCTGTCGATTTATAATATAGAGACTTTAATGAAAGAAATTAATGAATATAAAAAAGAAACTACTGTATACGAGCTCTCTGCTCATTTATATGAAAGAATTACCAATGGTAAAATAAGGACTTTTTCGGAACTTAAGGAATACTGCTCTCCCATTCCTAAGGGCTCTCAACTTCAAATATTACTTATGAATGCTTTTAAACTGATTCGACAGCTGCATTGGGGCTTTTTTAAAGATATTGATTATCCATCATATTCAAAAGTATGGAAGGAAATTGTAATACCGGATGCAGATTATAAATATGCTGGAAATTTAAAAAGAAATACAACAATATCAAGTATTTATATTGCAATGCTTGATATCCATGGATATACAAAATTCTGCAAACAAAATAATCGAAATCTTTCTATGCTTCAGCTTCTTGATAATTTTATGCAGGGTGATATTAGTAAAATTACACAGGAAAATAATGTTGTAAGCAGACGGGCCAGGGGAGATGAAATAATTCTTATTGGAACTACTGGAATCGATATGGTCAACTCGGTTTTAAGTATAATTGATTATTTTAGTAAAAGAAAAATTATTAAAAATGATGAACTCTCAAAAACCAGGCCTGGAGTTAAAATAATGCTTCCGGATATGCATATAAGTGTTGGTATTGCAGGGGGAAAAATCTATACTCCCCTGATTATCACTGAAGATGGTGACCTTTCCGGAGATGTAATAAATACAGCAGCCAGGCTCCAGGCAAGAGCCAACAAAATTAGTCCTGCACATACAAGAGTAATAATAACAAAACATGTTAGATACAGGTATTTAAAAGAAAGAAAAGAAGCAGGAATTAAGGAAAGTTCAGGAATCGAATTTTTTAATTCTGGTACAATAGATTTTAAAGGCACTTCTATTCCTCTATATTATTTGCTTTACAAAAAAAATGATTTTTATATTCTTACTTTTCAAAGTGAAATGATTGATCTTTATGATTCTATTAAAAATAATCTATGGAGAAATAAGGTATTTCCAAATTTAATAAAAGTTTTAATTAAGGTCCTTTCAAATATGCCTGGTTTTAAAATCAGTGTTAAAATAGGAAAAAATAAACCTGAACTTATAAAAAATGAGCAAATAATTGATTTGTGTAAGAAAGCTCTTACATGCTATACAGTTAAAAAAGATTATTCACAGGCTTTTAAACTAATGGATAGAATTATAATTTATCTTGGTAAAGTCTCTTTTTTTGACAGCCTTGTTTTTCAGTATACACAGGAAATTTGTGGGATATATAATAATGTACTGGATGAGTATGATCTTGAGATTGAAAATATGCTGGAATTAAAAATTGATAAAATACTGTCTTTGGATGAAAGAAATACATATAATCTTGTAAAAAAACATTTTCACCTTTATGAAAAGCTAAGAACTCAGGTTCGTAATAGTAATGATCTTGGTAATAGAAAAGCTTTATGGTATAAAATTATAGAGAATGAGAATATAGAAATAAATATTTATTCTGGAAAAGTGTAATTATTTATATTAGATTTTTGGAGTTACTGTAACATGGCTAGATATGCAGCTGCAGCAGTATTGGTTCTTGTACCTATAGTATGGGGTATGTTAATGGTTCCAGTATTGGATTTTTTTGAAAAGAAATTATTTCTTCTAAAACAAAAGAATAATAGCTAAGATCGCTGGCTTTTTTTAATTCAGTGCACCCGAAGTCAGTTCCTATTTAACAGGACCTCTGTTTTTTATATCTCTTGCAGGTCTTGGTTTTATAATTGGAATACTTGCAGGTGTTTTTGGAGTTGGAGGAGGATTTTTACTTGTTCCTCTAATGAATATCCTCCTTGGAATACCAATTGAAATTGCTGCTGGAAGTGCAACCTGCTATATACTTGGGACAAGTACAACAG
>DAOVSY010000018.1 GCA_030633365.1 Spirochaetaceae bacterium
CCAAGACGCAAAGTTCGCAAAGGTTTTTCTATAAAGAAGATAATAATTATTGTCTCTTTTGAAAAGGTCTTTTGCATTTTGGATGGCATTGTAAGGAACAGGCATGCCTGTTCCCTACATTGAAAAACATGGCACGCTTCTTGCTTAAATAAAATCGAACAAACAAATTATCAGGAGTACAGAAAAATGAACATAATGGATTTCACAAAAACACCAGTAAATGAAATATATGGGATAAACTCATTTGGCGATGCTGTAATGAGGGAAAGACTGCCAAAATCTATATACAAGGAACTTAAATTAGTTCAAAAAGGAAGCAACAGATTATCCTCAGAAGTTGCAGAGGTTGTAGCAAATGCTATGAAAGACTGGGCACTTGAGAGAGGAGCAACCCACTATACCCATTGGTTCCAGCCACTAACCGGATTAACAGCAGAAAAACATGACTCTTTTATCTCACCAACAGAAGATGGAAGAGTAATAATGGAGTTTTCCGGAAAAGAGCTCATTCAGGGAGAACCGGATGCTTCATCATTTCCAAGTGGTGGATTAAGAGCAACCTTCGAAGCCCGTGGATATACCGCATGGGACACAGCGTCTCCTGCCTTTCTTAAAGAAGATAACTCCGGAGGAGTAACTCTTTGTATTCCAACGGCATTTATATCCTATACTGGAGAAGCTCTGGATATGAAAGTACCACTCCTTCGTTCCATGGAAGCCATAAATAAACAGGCTCTTCGTGTATTAAAAATACTTGGAATGGATGTGGAACATGTAACCACTTCTGTTGGACCGGAACAGGAATATTTTCTTGTAGATAAAGAATTTTATGACAAAAGACCAGACCTTATGCTTACAGGAAGAACTGTAATAGGTTCAAAACCTTCAAAAGGCCAGGAAATGGATGATCACTACTTTGGTGCAATTAAATCCAGAGCTGCTGGCTTTATGAGTGAGTTGAATATGGAACTCTGGAAACTGGGGATTGCAGCTAAAACACAGCATAATGAAGTTGCACCAAATCAGTTTGAGATTGCACCAATATTCGATTCCTCAAATGTGGCAACAGACAGAAATCAGCTTTTAATGGAAACTCTAAAAAAAGTTGCTTCCAGACATGATCTTGTTGCATTACTCCATGAAAAACCATTTGCTGGAGTAAATGGTTCTGGAAAACATAACAATTGGTCAATAAGTACAGATAGTGGTATAAATCTTCTCGAACCAGGAGATGATCCTATAAAAAATGCCCATTTCATACTTTTTTTAGTTGCAATTATTAAAGCAGTGGATAAGTATGCACCACTCTTAAGAATGTCAGCAGCCAATGCAGGGAATGATCACCGACTGGGTGCCAATGAAGCTCCACCGGCAATTATTTCAATTTTCCTTGGAGACCAGCTTACTCAGATTTTGGAAAGCCTTTCTGGTGGTAAAAAATACAAAAATGGAGATATAGAAACAATAGAACTTGGAGTATCTACCCTTCCTAAACTTCCAAAGGACTTAACTGACAGAAACAGAACTTCACCATTTGCATTTACAGGAAATAAGTTTGAATTTAGAATGGTACCTTCATCAATGAGTATAGCAAATCCAAATACTATTCTTAACACTGCTGTAGCAGATGTACTTTCAGAGTTTGCTGACAGATTAGAAAAATCATCCAATCCCAAAGAAAGTATGAAGGAACTTGTAGCAGAAACTTATAATAAACATAAACGTGTTGTTTATAACGGAAATAATTATTCTGATGAATGGGTAAAAGAAGCTGAATCAAGAGGCCTGGCTAATATCACCAATACAGTAGAAGCCTATACAGAAATGGGAAAAGAATACTCCATAGATCTATTTTCCAGACATGATGTTCTTACTAAGCTTGAACTGGAATCCCGTTGCGATATACATCTGGAATCCTACAGTCAGCAGATAAATATAGAAGCTTCTATAATGATTGAACTAACTAAAAAACAGGTTTTTCCTGCAGCAGGAAGATACATTAAACAGTTGAGTGATACCATTTCGGGGTTAAAGATATCCGGTATAAATAATGATACAGCTTTTACAAAAATGCTTAAGGAAGTATCAAAAAATGCGGAATTGCTCTATAAAAATATAATAACACTGGATGATTTTCTTCTAAAAGCACAATCAGTTGATTCCAGTTCTCTTGAACAGGCAACAGCATATCGTAAAAATGTGTTTGCTCAAATGGCTAATGTAAGAGAGGCAGCAGATACTTTGGAAACACTTGTTCCCTGTGATATGTGGCCTATTCCTACTTATCTGGATCTGCTGTTTAGATTGTAAATTTATTTTTAGAATACATCTCTTGGCGTGACCCGATTACTGGACGCAATAAATTGCACCCCTACATCGGGTCGGGCTTTTCGTTCCAATTCCGCCCGGATTTGATTATCTGGATCACAAATTGATTTTCAGGGTACGGACAAGGCATGCCTTGTCTCTACGGATACATACATCCCCGGTACGGGATTTCCCCTTCAATCCCTCACGTTTGGACCACTTATTGATTTATCATATTATTTGATGTTATATTACTTTTGTGGTGTTATCTTAACATTAATACAAAAGAATCAGATTAAAGGAAAAGTAAATGGACTGTGGATGCACAAACTGTACATGTGATGATAAAGAAGTAATTACCAGCTCCTGTCCGGAATGTGGAAGTACAGGAAATCTGATACCTGAAAAAGCTGTAAAAGCAAATCTTAAAAAAGAATTCAATTCCAGCATAAAGAATGTAGATATTTTTCTTTGCCCGGATAAGGATTGTCTAACAAGCTATTATTCAGAAGATAATACCTTAAAGTTTAATTTATCTGATTTAAAAAAACCTCTTTGGTATAAAAACAATTCTGATCCTGTAATTGCCTGTTACTGTAATAATATTACAGAAAATCAGGTAATTGAAGCTGTAAAAAATTTCAATCTTACATCCTGGCAGGACATTGTTCTTCACTATCAGGAGAAAACATTATGTCTTTGTAAAAAACTTAATCCTTCAGGAGTCTGCTGCACAGATTTCTTTTACTCTGTTATAAATAAAACATTAACATCTCTGGGCAAAGAGATTGTGACCATCCCCGGTGGATGTACATGTTAAAAGTAAAAAATAATTGTGATTATGAGTAAAATATCCTTCACTTCCGATGGGAAATGGGAAGGAGGAGGGAATATCCATCCAGAACTTAGAGATCTTTCAGACCTTTATAAGTGGATTAAAAACTTCCTGACTGTATTTGTAGATCTAAAAAAGAAATATGATAAATATACTTTAAAAGATGGATCTCTTATTGGACAGGAAAAAGCAAATATAATATTTGCACTGGAAGAAATTATTGGAGGACTGTTACTATTCAGACAGTATATAGATAAAGATAATAAATCAGAATTAAAATCTCATACAAACAGTCTACCTTTTATATTTATATTAAAAATTATTCTTCCTAACTGGCGTGGCAAAGGAAAACTTCCATATCAAACAAATTACAATCTAAACTCTTTTGCCAACTGGCATAATGATATTCTACTTAAAGATGTCCAAACAATGTTTACAAAATATACAAAAGCTATGTCAGACGGTGTTCTTGATTATAAAGAAAGGGAAGATCTTATAATCTTTGTTGAAACCTTCCTCTCTAATTTACTCCAGGCAGAAAGAGAAATTGCTTTTAGTGATTTGGACAATTAAAAAAATATCATACAAACCAAATGGTTAATGCAAGAAATAGAAATAAACAGGAAAGCAGTAATTTTGCATAATGTATTCTTTTAGTAAAAAACTCAGACAGAACAGACGAAGATAACCCTGTATACACTGCCCCAAAAACTAAAATTAAAGGTAAAACAAATCCAATATTGTATATTAGCAAACTCCTGATACCAAGAGTTGAAGAATCAGTTTGAATCATATAGGCAATAGTTGGGAGATATACCTGACCTGTACAAGCCAGCTCAATGACAGAAACAGTAAAACCAGTTAAAATTACTCCAGTATATAGAAAACCTTTTCCATTGTTCTTACGAATGACTTTATGCAGCCTTTTTTTCATTGGCATAGATAGCTGAAGGGTAATTTCAGTAAATCTGCCGGAACGGGCAAGATAAAAATCACGTAGACTTAAAATAAGGAAAACACCTGTAACAATGCTCACAATAATTTTTAAAACAAATCTTATATAGGATGTATCTATAATTAATCGTATTGAATTTAAAAGCCCAAATCCAAGAAAAAAGTATGCAATAAAAACAGAAAGTGTAAACAATATGCCTGTAATCAGAATCTCACGTCTTGTTCTCCCCTGAATTGAGAGAAATGAGATAAAAAAGACAAGTGTAGCAAATGCACAGGGATTTACTCCATCTATTAATCCAGCAATAAATACTGGTAGAATGCTAAAAGAAACAGAGCCGGTTGATGAGCTTAAATGACTGCTGAAAGGGCGAAAATCTCTGTTTTTTTTATAAAACACCAATTCATCCAAAAGCCCTGCTTCTAAAGCGGAATTGCCTAAATAAGCATTGTTTCCTACAAATAGAACAGGAAAAATTGTAAAATCAAGACCAAGTTTTTCAAGTGCTTCTTTACATTCTTCATAATAAGCTGAATCAAGAATATCATAAGCCTTAAGCTGTACATTAACACCAGCTTTATTTTCAATATCTGGTAATATTTTCTCTTCAAACAGATCACAATGACTGCATCCAATCTCACCATAATAAGTAATAACTGGTGTGACATCACTTCCATAAACACTGGAAAATGCTATAACTGCTATTACAAGAAGAATCAGATATTTCATTAAAACCTTCTTTTCAGAATTCACTGATATTTAAATTATATTATTTAAACAGTCAGTTAAAAAACAGAATAGGTAAGATTAAGAAAAAACTCAATAGTATATTATTACTTTTATTCTTGACGTCATCTTTACAAATTATTAAGTTTATATATGACTATTTTTATCATGTTTTTATAATAACAGGAAGGTATTAGAAGTGAAAAATAAAAAAACAGTATTATTTATTCTTTCCATTTTATTTATCAGTACTTTAGGATATGCAGAAGATGGGATAATAGCCTATTTTGATGGTGATGTAACAGTACAAAGAGAAGGGTCTACATTTGATGCCGAATTTGGACTTTCTGTTTTCCAGGGAGATATCCTGAAAACAGGTAACAATGCACTTTTAATTCTGGAATTAAACAATAAAAGTGAATTAAAGTTAAGAGAAAATACCATCCTGGTTTTGGAAAGTACAGGAAAAGAAACTTCACTTATTCTAAACATAGGAAGTGTATTTTCAAGGGTAAACAAAATGGTTAATGGAAGTTTTTCAATTAGAACACCATCAATGGTTGCAGGAGTTAGAGGTACAGAGTTCTTTGTAGCTTATGGCAGAACAATTGATTCTGAACCGGATATCTGGCTTTGTGTTAATGAAGGTTCTGTAAATGTCTCCCTTACTAAATCCGGAGATTCTGTAATAGTAAATGAAGGTGAAGGAATAAACATCATCTCTGGAAATAAGCTTACAGAGCCAATTTTTTATCCCTGGACAAAAGATCTTAACTGGAATACTGATCCTGATAAAGGAATAGTCAAAGATATAACAAATCTGGATTCTGCCTACAGTGATCTGCTTGATCAGGATTATGAATAAACATAATTAATACAGTAGTAAAGGAAGAATATATGAATATAAAAAATATAGTTATTATTACAACAGTGTTTGTTATTACAACTCTTTCGGTTTTTGCAGATCATATACCAGAGTCCAGTAAATTAGGAATTCAATATCAAAGTCGCTTAAGTGTAATAGGAGACCTAAATAACTGGAATCCCTATCTGGAAGTTCTGGGAAATCTTGATAGTAATTTACAACCATCCTACTATTCCCTGTTAACTGGGAGTTATTATAGAGTTCACAGAAATGTAAAAATAGGTGTATTTTACCTTCTTCAGGGAGGTGCAAGACATGATGATGACTGGGTAGCTTTAAACCCCGGATGGGAATGGAATGAAACCATAAACAGAATTGAAAATAATTTAATACTTGATCTGTCTCCACGCTTCATTGTTCCATATGTATTTAATAATAACGCAATAAGCTCCCTTAAAATACGCTATCAGTATAATTTTTTTAATAACCATCAAACTCTTTTACTTAAACCAGGATTAAGTTATTTTTATATGATTGATAGAAAACCTGTATGGAATACAAGCATTGCATATTCCTTTTATATCCCTTTAAATTTTAGTGAAACTTATTTATATGAACATGGACCATATTTTAATTTTATTTATCACGTAAACAAGTTAATTAAACTTGAAGCAAGAACAAATTTACATTTTAAAACATGGACAACTGGGGAAGACAGTCTTGCACTGGGTGACAGTTATAGTGTAAATGAAAATGGATTAAGTATAGGGTTAGGTATCATTTTCACACCTTAAATCTTTTTAAAGTTGAAGATTATCTTTTTTTCTGAATTTAGTGTATTCTATATTCAGGTTGACCAGAAGCAGACATCCATTGGAGAAAAAGATGGTAAATAAAAAGATTGTCATTATCCTTATACTTTTAATATCTAATTATCTATTTCTTACAGCTGATGACGGAAGTTGGAGTAAATCTTTTACGGTAGATGGAGGAAGTATCTATTCTGAAAGTGACAATATAGACATAGAACTGGTAAAAGAAATTTTAATTTTTACCGGTGAATATACAAAAGCTGTATTCCAGTTTAAAAACAGATCAAACAGAGCAGTTACAATTAGCTGTGGATTTCCTGTTCAATATGATATAAACGCATTCTTTGGTGGAGACAGCCTTGAAGTAGAGACTTCACATTATGCCCCCGATGAACAGATTCCTGTAATTGACTACCTTGAAACCCTTCCTTTAGAGTATACAGATCCGGATGATTATATGTTTGGATTAACTACAGATATCATTTTAAATAATGATTTTAATAATAGCAGGGAATTTATTTCTCTTGATCAAACACCTAAAGATCTAACATTTAATATTACACAAGATGGTAAAATTGTTTACATAGAAAAAGTACTGTTGGAAAGATATGCCGGAGAGAAAGGAGCAAGCGTTACCTTTCATTATAAACATAATCTTTATTTCGAACCAGGAGAACTATCCACAGTAATAGTTGAATACCAACAGGATCTGTTTCATGGTGGTGATGCTATGAGTAGGGACTATCTTTGGAAATATGTAATAGGAACAGGAGGGACATGGAAAGGGCCCATAGGTGAATTCATTTTCATCAAACCCTCAAAATGGACAGGAAATATTACTGGAATGGATATAATTATGGAAGATAATTTTCTAACAGTACTGAGTGCAAAAAATTATGAACCCTCAAGAGATCTCCTTTATATTTTGAACTTATGGGGATATGAAAACGCAATGAAACAATATGAATTCCTTGAAAATATATTCCCGGAGCTTAAGAAAACATGGACTGAAAAATCAATAACTCATATCCAGCCTTCAGAAGGGGTACAGGATTTTATTACAAATATCAAAGCATCTTCTTTTTTACCAGATAAATTATCTGTGTTTACCAATACTGGAGTAATTTTGAAAGCAGGTTTCTCCCCTGTTGCAGCCTTCGACGGACTAGCAGAAACATCATGGTGTGAAAATGTAAAAGGAGATGGAATTGGTGAATTTATTGAACTTACACTTAAAAAAGATGTATGGGGGCTTAGTATAAACAATGGGTTTACAAGACTTCCTGTAAAGGATTGGCTTTTCGATATAGATTCAGGAGAAATACCTTTTGAAGATAAGATACGGGACGATTCGAATGGTATAAAAGATTATTTTATGCAGAATAACAGAGTTAAAAAACTTGCTATAAGAAACTCATCTGGAGAAACTCTTTATAATATTGATCTGGAAGATCAACGTGACTCTCAAACCTTTCCAGGAATTATACTATCACCAGGTACATATAGATTTGTTATTAAAGAAGTCTACCCTGGTACAAAATGGCAGGATACTTGCCTTGGAGAAATAACTTTTCATGAATCAGAAAACAATAAGCAAATGAGTTCTGTTACTAATGATCAATTTTATACTGAAGCTTTACAGGGAGTAATATTTAAATAGTATTAATAATTCACTCCTGGAAAAATAAATTGTACATTTAGTTATCAAATATTTCCACTATCTTCTCTTTTCCTGCCTTAAACCGTATCCAGTTTATTGCATTTAGAACAGGTCTTTTTCTAACAATAAAAAGCTCGATACCTCTCTTGCCGGGAAAGTTCAATAACATTAAACCTGTAAATATAGTTATAAGTCCCTGCCCTGGTAAGAAAAGAAGCAATATTCCAAAACAAATTAGTATTAAACCAATTCCATTTTTTAACATAATAAGAATAAAATTAAATGGGAAAGAAAGATTATTTAAAATTCCTTTATTTTCTCTGCTTAAAAAGTAATCTGAAGGTAGGTTAATAATAACAAGGGGAACTAAAATCAATACAGATAATATAAGAAATAATGAACCTAAGACTAAATACCAAAAATGAAAAGTGAATTTTGTAATATATTCAACAATCATATACAAATAATAAATTATAAAACAGAAATTATCAAACGAAACTACAATCCCTAAATAAACTTCGAAATAATGTTTTCCCTGGTTTGAAAACTCTTATTCATTAAAATTAGATTAATTATCTTTTATATATATTGTACTCAATGCATCATTATCTGTTACAACATATGTTTTTGCATTAGCAAGTATTTCACCCATAGCACTTACCCAAAGATGATAGTTAAATATGCCCGCTCGCTCCTGTAATTCTTTCTCTAAATCGATAAAAGAGGCATAGTCGGAAGAAGCTGTATTCCTAATTCTCTCAGCATCTATTCTGGCAATATCTACAATCTGCCTTGCCTCAGATCCTGCTTGTGCAAGGATCTCATTGGATCTGTTTTTTGCCTCTTCTATCCTTTTACCACGATCAACTTCAGCACTTTTAACATCCCTAAATGAATCTTCCACTGCACCTTCAGGAACCATTACATCTTTAAAAAATAAGGACTGTATAGTAACTCCAATATTATATACATCTATTATTTCCTGTAAATCTCTTGCCATTTGGAATTCCATTAAAGTATCACGAAGCAAAAGTCTATCGATTGTAGAACTGGCAATATGAGTATTTAAAACCCGTTCAGCTTCTTGAGCTATTAGAGAGTCAGGATCCTTGCAGGTAAATAAATAATCACCCGGTAAAACAACCTTATACTGAACAGTCAAAAGAACATCTATAATATTTATATCTCCAGTCATAAACTGTTTTGAATATTTTCTTGAATCCAAATATAAAATTGATGGTGATCCTTCAAAATAGTCCATTATTTTATATTGAAGTTCATCCGAAAGCTGTCCTCCAAACCCGGTACGAGCCTGACCAATTTCAATAATTCTCAGTTTTTTAATATTTACACGATATAATTTCCCAACAGGCCATGGTAGACGATAATGAATACCAGGCTCAACAAATTCATCTGTCACACGACCAAAAACTGTTACAACACCAACTTCTTCATGAGAAATAGAGTAAACACCAGAAAGACCCCATGCGCAAATTAATAAGATAATTATACCCGAAACAAACCTTTTGGAATCTTTTAATACACGTTTTATATCGTTCATTCACCAAGCCCAAGAAGATCACTATCCATTTCTAAAAGCTGAAGAAGTTTATTTTCTGTGGAAAGTATAAAAGTACTGTTTTGTTCAAATATTTTCTCATATGCCCTAAGGAGATTCCAAAAACGATAAAACTTTTCATTTGTTTTAAAAGCATCTGAATATATGGCTGCTGCTTCTGCCTCTGCTTCTGCAATCATTACTGCAG
The DNA here is from genome assembly GCA_030633365.1 of Spirochaetaceae bacterium. The sequence goes on from DAOVSY010000018.1 coordinate 9,927, forward strand.
CTTCCAAACGTGCCTGGGACAACATTATCTGTTTTGTACTGTCAGTTTCAGAAATTATAATCTTGGCCTGTTCCTCCCCTTCAGCTCTATACCTATGAGCAATTCTTTCTCTTTCTGCTACCATCCTTTCAAATACTTTACGCTTATTCTGTTCTGGTAGAATCACTCGTTTTATATCAACAGATATTATAGATATACCATAGTTCCTTGCAAAATCAGGAATTGATGCTTCTGTAATTTTTTTTGAAATTTCATCTATTTGAACTTCGTCACTATTGGTTGAAAGAAAAGCCTGAAGCTGATACCGACCCACTATATTGTAAATATAAGATCTCATATTATCACTAAGTCTATTCTCAGCCGATGAATCAGTCTTAAGTATTTCGAAATATTTAACCGGATCACTTATTTCCCAGATTATATAGTAACCTATAGTTATATTTTTTAGTACATTTGTTTCATCAGGTATAAATACTTCTAAAGCCACTGGTGAGAAAATACGTATTTTTTTATCTATTCTATATATATTTTGAATAGGATATGGAAGTTTAATATTTAATCCAGCCTCAGAGATAACTCTTTCCACCCTGCCAAATTCTGTAATGATTGCATAAGAGTCCGCTTTTACAGTAAAAAAAGCGGAACCGAGAATTAAAATTACAGCAGAAATTACTGCTGCAATTATTACCAGTTTTTTCATTTAATTAAATAACTCCCTTCACTTAAATCGAGACGGATCTTTCCATCGGATATATCTTTGAAAAAAACAATTTTTCTCTTATCAGCCAGCAAATTCACCCAACTCTGAAGTACAGTTCTTAAAACCACTTCATCAGAATTATGGATATATGCTCTTTCAAGTTTATCATAAAGTATAACTTCCTGATTTGCTTTTAAAATAATACTCTTTGATTGTGAACGTGCATTTGCTTCTATCTCCTTAACCAGCCCCCTGGCATAAGGAAGCTGAGTTTCTCTATAAGCCTCTGCATTATATATTTGTATTTTATAATATTCTTCATCATCAAATACATTTCTATATCGGCCTGCTGTTTCTTCCGGAGGATGAAGATCAAAAAGAACAATATTTTCTACTTTTATACCACACTTGTACTTATCCAGTTCACTCTGAAGAATGGTCTGAATATTATTTTCAATATCCTCTCTCCTTGAAAGCATGGAACTGAAAATATCATGTTTACCAAATTCTTTTCTTATAAGTGCCCCTGTTAATTCTCTCATTAAAAGTTCAGGTTCTTTATTAGTAAGAATAAAATCGATAGCATTTGAAATTACATAATCAATATTCAAACTAACATGTATAAGATTTCCGTCCCCTGTTAAAACCTCAGATTCTTCACTAAAATTACTATAAGAATTTGAAATATGAATAGTCTCCCACTGATGAATTAATATATCAGAAAGATCATCTATCTCTAATCGATAGCCTATTCTCATAGTTCGAACAGAAGATGTATCTATAACAACCAGTTCTGTTACAGGAAAGGCAGGATCAAAAAACAATCCCGGTTTAATATTTTCATTTATAACTTTTCCAAATAAGAAAAGAACTCCCCTTTGATTAGTGTCAATAACAGTAAAACTAAAAAAAGTGTAGAAAATTACAATACCAGTTATTACACCTGAAATAAGCAGTTTTTTCTTTTTTCCAGCAAAGGTAATAATATTTACAATAAAAATGTAAACTTTTTTTATTAGCGGTAATCTAAAATTTACAGGAAGACCTTCATCTTTATCAAAAAATACCCTTAAGGCACCAATCAGCATTTCAAGGCCCTGATAAAGAATAATAAAAAATAATCCGAATGCGGCTAATCTGTCTAAATCCAGGCCTATAAGACTTCCCAGAAGAGCTATAAAGACACCAATGGAAGAAAGCATATCTGCCCTGGTATGATGACTATCTGCTACAATAGATTGAGATTTTTCCTCAGTTCCAATCAGGTTTTTATATTTAAAAAGTATATATGTAAGAATAATCAGAAAACCCTGTCCAGCTATAGCTACAGGCAGCATTGTAACTTCAACACGATCCCGGAACCAAAGCTGAAAGAAAAAACCAACTGCAATCCCAATAATAAAAAAGCTTATTATAAGTGTTACAATACTCTCAATTTTCCTTATTCTTTTCTTATTATCATTTGCTGGTTTTTTATTAATTAAATAACCTGTTAATACAATTAATGAAACAAGCAGATCCGTAAAAGAATGAAACCCATCAGCACCAATAGCAAGGGAGCCGGTAAAAAAAGAAAGTATAACTTTTGAAGCTGCCAGAAACAGATTACCAATTATGGCAACAATTATTACATGTAGTTTTCTATTCATAATTCAGGATGACCAATTATTAAAATAAATACCCGCCCGTTAAGAGCGGGTTGGAAATTACTAACGAGCTTCAGAATTTAAAGCTAATTGATTTTCGATTGCTCTGGTGGCAAGAGCCGCAGGAACAAGTTTCCAGTTAGATTCAACATCTTCCGATCCCCATGAACCTTTGTATTCAAGATATTCAACCATAAGATCTCTCATTGGTTTGGAAGACTTATAGGTAGTTTTACTATTGATTATACCATCTGTAATAAGACCGGCAGCTTTAAGATGTCCACCACCGCCATTATAACGATAATCGTTAAGAGTTACAGCATAAACCTTACTTAAATCAAACGGAGAGCCATCAAGATTTTTCATGTTAACTATTCTACTCCCTGCTCCCATAGTCAGATCTATTTCATATAGAAAACCCTGGGCCATATCGTAGTTATAACCGCGAATATCCTGGTTAATCAGAGAAGTACTGTCCACATTACCGTCATTAATTACATTGAAAAAATTAGCTGAGTATTCAAGATATGCTTTAATTTGTGCACCTGTCATTTCAAGGGCAGTGAGAAAGTTTTCATAGATGTAGATACCGGCAACATTTCCAACAGTTATTTCACCCTCAGGAATTGTCAGATTAGGATTAAATGCAGCTGCAATACTAATATCTGCACCTGAAAAATGAATTTGTGTATCCTGAATAAGATCAACAATTGCAGTTTCTTCATAATAGGATCTTAAAGAAGGAAGATCTGCAGTAGCATTGGCAACAGGAGTATTTGCATAATCCATTGCACCATTTATGTATCCAGCCATATGTTTCATAATTGCAGGATCTTCTGCAACATTTTCCATTGTATAAGTTTTAACTGCTACATCATCAACAACCCAGTCACTGCCTGTACCTTTTACAGAAATACTTACATGACCAAGTCTTTCACCCCAGTTTTTAGCCTGTACAAATTTAACACCGTTTACAACATTATTTCTGTCATCTCTGTATTCAGTGTTCTTTTCATCATCAATCTGCTGATGAGAGTGTGCTGTAATAATAACATCAATTCCATCAGGACCACCACCAATCGCCTCTGCAACCAATGCAGAAGCATTAGGAGCAGGAACACCTGCAGCTTCAGCGTTTGCAATACCATATGCTTCGTTCATACCGGAATGGAAAAGACCAACAACAACATCACACTTCTCTACATCTCTCAGAATAGCTACATACTTTTCAGCTGTTTTAACCATATCAAGAAATACATGATCTTCATGAGTTGAATCTGCAAGCCACATTGGAATACCAGGAGTAGTTAATCCAAGAATTCCCATTCTCACACCATTAACTTCTTTAATCATATATGGTTTATAATATGGTTTATCCTGATCATCTTCCCAAACAGCATTTGCACTTAAAACAGGAATACCTGCTTCTGCCATTTCATTGGCAATTTTAAGCATAACTTCGTTACCCTGTTCTACTTCATGATTTCCAACAGACCATGCTTCGTAACCCATTTCAGAAAAAATCGCAGTCATAGGATTAAGCATATCTGTTTCTATAAAATTGTAGTAATAGGAAAGAATTGTTCCCTGAACACTGTCACCACAGGATACAAGCATTGAGTTATCATTTTCTGTGGATAATTTCTTATAAAGAGTAGAAACTCTTGCAAGACCGCTTGGTCTTGGATTTCCACGGGACATTCTTGGTCCACCCTGACCGAAATCCCAGTCAAAAATCCAACCATGTTCATCATTGGTAGTAAAAATATTTATTTCTACCATTTCTCCGTCCACAGCCTTTGTAGCTTTTTGTTCCTGAGGTTCAAAAGCCATCATAGGATACGAATCTACTTCTGCTTCTTTTTGTCCACCTGCAAAAATGCCGGCTGGAGCTACAAGAATAAGCAGAATTAGAGTCAGAAATAAAAATGTTCTTCGAAAATTTTTCATACATCCTCCTTAAGATGTATCATGACGATATTCATCATGATAATGTTAAAATATTATAGTTTTTAACAACTCAGAGTAACTTAATTTATACCTGTTGTCAATTATAGAATTTCTCTTTGATCCATTCTTAGTTTTTAACTTTTATCATTCCTTACTCACAAAATCGGTAATAGAGGTTATAAATTTCTCACCATAAGTTTCCAGTTTCACCTGACCAACACCATTTACTTCAAGAAAAGAACTATTTGATTGAGGAAGCCTTACACACATTTCACGAAGGGATTTATTGGAAAAAATCATATATGGAGGAAGCCCTTTCTCACGGGCAATTCTCTGTCGCAGTTTTTTAAGAATATCAAACAAAGCTTCATCACCTGCTTCATATTCAATCTCAATTTTCGATTTCTTTGTCTTCTGCCTCTTAGCGACAGATAATATTTCTTTACCATACAGAATTCGTTTTCCTTTCTCTGTAATTCGAAGAACACTATACTGTTCCTCATCCCTGAAAATACACTCCTGTCCCAAAAGCTCATCAACTATTCCATGCCAGTGGTTTTTGCTTTCATCTTTACCTGTACCATAAGTAGGTAATTTGTTATGCCCATATTCTCTTATCCTTGCAGTATCCGCACCCCTTATTATATCAATAATATATGTTGTACCAAATCTCTCGTTTACCCTCTTTATTGCTGATAAAACTTTTTGTGCATCAACAGTCCCATCTATAAGCTCAATTTCATCATTACAGGAATCGCACATACCACAGTCACCTGGATATTCTTCATTAAAGTATGAGAGAAGCTGTTTTCGTCTGCAAACACTAGTCTCCGCATAGGAGATCATTCTGGACAAATTCTTTCTGGCTCTAAACTGCTCTTTTTCATCCTTGATATTTCTAATATGATACAGTATTTTTCCTGTATCCCCTCTACTGTAAAGCAATAAACAATGTGAAAGCTCACCATCTCTACCTGCACGCCCGGTTTCCTGGTAATAACTCTCGATACTCTTTGGAAGATCTCCATGTATAACAAATCTAACATTGGATTTATCAATACCCATTCCAAAAGCAATTGTTGCAACAATAATATCTACTTCATCTCTCTTAAACAGATTCTGATTTTTCTTTCTTTCAATGTCAGAAAGCCCGGCATGATAGGGCAAAGAAGAAATTCCATGTTGCTTTAGATATTTAGATGTACTTTCAACATCTTTTCTGGTTGTACGGTAGATAATTCCCGACTGTCCGGAATGTTCACGTGAAAACTCAAGTATCTGACTATTAGCATTAGATTTACGTGTAATACGGTAATACAATTCTTCTCTAATAAATGAAGCTCTAATTATTAATGGTGAATTTAATTTTAAATGAGTAATTATATCTTTCTGTACTTTTTTTGTTGCTGTAGCTGTAAAAGCAGAAATAACTATATCCGGAAAATATTCTCTAAGATGTGATAAAGATAGATAGTCCGGGCGAAAATCATGCCCCCATTCAGAAACACAATGAGCTTCATCAACTGAAATATGACTAATATGTATATCCTTCAATCTGCTGACAAAACCTTCTACTGCAAATCGTTCAGGAGCAATATAAAGAAGTTTTAATTTCTCCTTTTTGATCAATGAAAAAATATTATCAGCTTCTTTATAAGAAAGAGAACTATTAATAAATCCGGCTGCAATACCATTTTCTTTTGCAGCATCAACCTGATCTTTCATTAGTGCAATAAGTGGACTGATTACAATTGTAAGACCTGGAAGAAGAATAGCTGGTAATTGATAGCAGAGAGATTTCCCTCCACCTGTCGGCATAGCAGCAAATACATCCCGTCCATTAAGAATGGATGTTATTATCTCTTCCTGGTTGGGTTTAAATGAAGAATATCCAAATGTTATTTGAAGAGTATCCATAATTTTATTATTCATTTTTCTCAATCCAATTTTGTACATCCATAAAAGGGTATTGTTCAAAAACACTAAAGGATGATAATTTTTTTACTTTCAGTTTGGAAAAAAGAGGTGTTCTGATACCACAAAGAAATTTTGTTATATTTAGCAGAGAATAATCATCTCCAATGATTTTTTTAAATTCACTGGTAATTTTATTAAAATCAAAGCCAGTAATTGATGTTAATTTTGCAGCATTTTCCATTACTGCTTTTCCGGATTTACAAAAAGAACAATGACCGCAGTTTTCTTTTTCCAGATATTCACCAAAATACTCAGATAGCCTTTTTGAAATACATGAATCACTTTCAAAAAAAGTAATAATTTCATGGATTTTTCTAATACCCTGTTTTTCTCTAAGTTTAAATAAGTCAAATATTTTATCTGTAACATTTTTGATATCAAAGGCCTGGGTTACTATATGATATACTTCTATTGCCTGTTTTGACTGCAGCTCAATCCAACCTTGCCCATCAAAATATTCAAGGGCTGTTATTATTCGCTTCCTGTCAGTGTTATACCTGGATTGTATATCCAGGATATCCACATAGGTCCAGGTCTTTTTTGTACTGCAATTATCTAAAATAGTTTTAACAAAGTTTTCTCTTTCTCCTTCAAAGTTTTTAATTATTTCCATTGAACTTATATTATATTTAAATGAGTATTC
>DAOVSY010000184.1 GCA_030633365.1 Spirochaetaceae bacterium
CATAAGAGAAAGAAAAAACTAAGAAAAAATAGACACAAAAAGAAATAGATTATATTTAGTTATTGCTTTTAGTGATAACTAAATATGATAGATTTAAGGTAGATATAACTATTAGTTATAGCTATTATCTATATATAAACTGTTTTTTTTTATAAATTGAGTTAAAATCTTAAATTAATGAAACAAGAGAATTTACTAAACAGAATAAACTCACCGGAAAAATTAAAAGAGCTACCACTTGCTTCTCTTCCTGATCTTGCAAATGAGATTAGGAATAGAATTATTGAAGTAATTGGTAATAATGGCGGTCATCTGGCCTCCAATTTGGGTGTAGTTGAGCTTACTATAGCTTTACATCGGATTTTTAACAGCCCCGTAGACCAATTTGTATGGGATGTAGGGCATCAATGTTATACCCACAAAATTCTAACTGGAAGAAATGAAAGTTTTGATTCTATTCGTTTAAAGGATGGATTAAGTGGATTTCCTAAAAGAGAAGAAAGCATTCATGATATTGTAGAAACTGGTCATGCTTCAACATCAATATCAGCTGCTCTTGGTCTTCTTACGGGAAAGAATCTTAAAGGTGAAGAGGGAAAAGTCATTGCTATAATTGGTGATGGTGCAATTACAGGTGGTATGGCATTTGAGGCCCTCAATCATTCCGGTCATTTAAGAAAAGACCTTATAATAATTTATAATGATAATAATATGTCAATTAGCAGAAATGTAGGTGGTCTTTCTTCCAGATCCGGAATTTCAAAAACATCATCTTATGTAAGTCGTATAACAGCAACCAGGTTTTATCAGAGAATTCGGGACCTGATAGATAAAGGTCTTCTTGGTATTCCTATTTTTGGATATCGAATTTTCCAGCTTGTAATGCGGATGAAAAGGGGTGTTAAAGCTTTTTTCTTTAAAGAAACCATATTTTCTGAATTGGGATTTGAATATGTAGGCCCCATAGATGGTCACTCTATAACCATGTTAACTAAAGTACTGGAAAATGTTAAAAAACTGCATAAGCCAGTTATTGTCCATGTAGTTACTAAAAAAGGAAAAGGGTATCCTAAAGCAGAACAGAACCCAGCAGATTACCATGGAGTATCACCTCTACCCTCAACAGAACCATTGTTGAATAAAAAAAATCACGTAAATAATCACACATTTACAAGTGTTTTTGGGGAAATACTTCTTGAAAATGCCAGTAGAGATAAATCAATAGTTGCTATAACAGCCGCTATGGGTAAAGGTACAGGTCTTAATGCCTTTCAGGATAAATTCCCTGAGAGATTTTTTGATGTTGGTATAGCAGAACAGCATGCACTAACCTTTGGAGCCGGGCTTGCTGCCTCGGGATTAAAACCAGTTATTGCAATTTATTCAACCTTTATGCAGAGGGCTGTTGATCAGTTAATTCATGATATAGCATTACCTGGACTTCCTGTAATTGTTGCAATGGATCGCTCAGGCCTGGTCAGCAGTGATGGAGAAACACATCAGGGGGCATTTGACATTCCTCTTTTTAGTTCTATCCCGGGGTTAATAATATTTGCACCAGGATCAAGAGAAGAATTTAAAATTATGATGACTTATGCTCTGGATAGTAATAAAACTGTTCTTTTTAGATATCCTAAAGATGAGTGCCCTGTAGGAATTCCCGGTACCAGCCTTCCTGTGGAGCTTGGACGTGGAGTTTTTCTAAAACATTCATCAAGCAGAGTCCTTCTAATTACTATTGGTGGTCTTGTTGCAGAGGCTCTTTCTGCATGGGAAATACTGAAAAATCAGAATTTGGATATAGATCTCTATAATCTTCGATTTATAAAACCACTGGATGAAAAATATCTTTTAAAACAAATTTCAGCATATTCTCATGTCTTTTTTGTAGAGGATGGTTCTCAGAAAGGCGGTGCAGGAGAGCATATTGGATCATTATTAGCTGAAAATAACAGTGATATTATATTTCAGCACACTGGTATTCCAGAGAAATTTCTATCTCAGGCTCTTCGTTCGGAACTTCTTGTAGAATGCGGTTTAGATGGTTACGGGATAGCGGCTTCAATAAATGAATTTATAGGATCTGAACTGCCAATCAATATTAGATCATTTGAGAAACAATTAATATAAAACTTAACCTAGGATTTATATATTTTTTGCGGATTAAAATTTTTTTTACCACTAATATGCAAACCATTTCTTTCCATAATTCTGTAAAAACAACTGTAGTAACCTGTATGACAGGCACCACCGGTTTGAATTACTTTATAAACAAGACTGTCCTGGTCACAATCAACACGAATCTCTTCTATTTTTTGTATATGACCTGAGGTTCCTCCTTTTTTCCATATTTTTTTCCTCGATCTGCTATAATAATGAGCATACCCGCTTGAAATAGTAAGGTTCAAAGCCTCTTTATTTGCATATGCAAGCATCAAAATTTCATTTGTTTCTGAATCCTGAGCAATTACCGGCACAAGCCCATCCATTTTATTAAAATCAATATTTGCTGAATCCATTATTTTAAATATCTCCTTTTCTAACACGTTCACCCAAAAGAATTGTATGACGTAAATCGTTTATATTTTTTGCCTTATTCCAGTTATTTTGGAATGAAGGATTTTGTACAATTTGTGCAATAGCCATAAGTGCCTGAAGATGAAAATTTCTTTCATCTTTACTGCCTGCAAGGGAAAAAACAGTGTGTACGGGCTCTTTTGAACCAGGAAAAGCAATTCCCTCTTTCGATCTTACAACAACTATTTCAAATCGTTCTTCTTTACCTATAATTATATGAGGTATAGCAAGACCTGTATGAATAACAGTAGTTGATTCCTTTTCTCTTTGGTAAATAAGTTTTTTTATCTTTTCTTCTTCCATTTCAAATAGAGTTGAAAACTCTTCTGCAAGGATAGTGAATAGTTCATCCATAGTTGCAGCCTTCGGCATATCAATTATTTTAGCATTTTTAATAATCAAATCAAAGCGGTCTTCAATAATATTATCCCTTGCAAGAAGAATATCTTTTAACTCTTCTGAAAGTGTATCTGTTTGAAGTTCTTTTGAAGTTACTCTTTTTACTATATGAATAATTGCAGAATCTTTCTTTTCCCGAAATCCGGAAAAAACAAGAAACCAGATTAAAGATATAAGAATAAACCCCCCTGTTAGAATAAGAGAAAAGGATCCCATATTTAAGATAATTAGAATATAGAAAAATATTCCTGCAATCTGAATCCATGGGTAGAAAGGAGATTTGAATTTTGGTCTATAAGTAGATATTTTACTTTCTCTCATTATTATTAAAGAAAAATTTACAAATGCAAACAGCAGAAGTTTCATGGTGGATGCAACTTTAACAAGTTGTTCAAGATTCAGCAGCTGAATACATATTACAATAAAGAGAGTTGTAGCAACAATTGAGGTTATTGGCGTATTTGTTCGGGGATTTATAGTTGATATAAAATCCGGCAGTAGATTGTCTCTGGCCATGGCTAGAGGATTTCTGGATGCAGCTAATAATCCACCATTCCCTGTAGTCATAAAGGCCATTAAAGCAGCAGATTCGAGAACTATAAAACCCCATCTGCCTGCCATTATTTCTGCTCCCATTGAGAGGGGAGTTAGAGTTTGTGAAAATTTTTGCGGACTAAGGATTCCAATGGTAACAAAAACAGTGAGTATATATAGAATTGTTACTATTATAAATGCAGAAAACATACCTTTAGGAATAGTTTTTCCAGGATCCTTAATTTCTTCGGCAACAGATGCAATTTTTGTCAGACCTCCAAAAGATACAAAAATAATTCCTGCTACAAGAAATATTGATTTACCTCCCTCAGGTAAAAATGGTGAATAGTTATGAACATCAATGTTTCCCAAACCTACCAGAATATAGGCACTCAAAATTGTAATTAAACCAATAACCAGGGCTATTTGAAGTCTGCTTGTATGTTTTACACTTATAATATTAATTATACAAAAAAATACTGCAAAACTGGTAGCAATAGTTTTTATTATTTCCTGGCTATTTCCAAAATGCGGCGCCAGAACAACTCCAATGCCTAATATTGCGAATGCAGTTTTAAGAGAGAGAGAAAACCAACTGGCAAATCCTGCAAAAGTACCAAAAAAAGGACCCATGCTGCGGTCTACAAAAAAATATGCGCCACCCGATTTCGGCATTGCAGTAGCAAGTTCTGTTTTTGCAAATAATGCTGGAACTACAAGTAATGCTGCAAGAAGATATGCGATTATTATTCCCGGCCCTGCTATTGGGTATACTACTGCAGGGAGAATAAACAGACCTGAACTTATCATGGCCCCACTGGCCAGGGAAAAAATATCAAGGGTTCCAAGGGTTCTTTTCATTTTTAATTTACCCCTTGTTCCATTTTAAGGGATCATGAAATTAAAAGCAATTATAAATTCGGTTATTCTTCCTCTTCAGGTTCCTCTTCACTGGACATAAGGAACATAAGTTCTTCCTGGCTTATTTGATCACTACCAGGACCATCTTCACTATTATTGGATAGTATATCTCCAATATCATTGTATTCGTATTGTTGTTCATATACAGCCTCTTTTAATCTTGGAAGAAAATCAGAAAAATCTAAAGATCTGCCTGTACTGTTATTCAAAATATTTTCAACAATTTCAATAAAAAGATTTTTTGATTTATAGAGATGGCGCAAATACTGGTCTTTATCCAGCTGAAGAGTGGAATCTTTTAATGATTCGTATAAATTTGTCAGTTTATTTTCAGAAAAGAGAAGGTCAGATTTTATTTTATCCAAAAAATAATCATTATCAATATCAATCTTCAGGTTTCTTTGAATATGTCTGAGAAGATCGTTGATCATAAAGATATTTGCTTCGTAATGGATGTATTGTGTCATAATTACTTTTCGGTAATATCTAACTCTTACTTGAGGTTCCCTTGACATTGATCCAATTCGCATGCTAATTTACTTCGACCTCTTTATCCGTTTTAAGACGGATCATAAAGTCCAAAAGGAGGGTTTATGAAAACCTACGAACTTACATGTATCTTCCGTACAGATGAAGATAACTTCACAAAAGGCAAAGAGATTGTAAAAGCTGAATTCGAAAAGCAGTCTGTAAAGGTTTTAAAAGAAACCGATATGGGAACAAAAGAACTTGCCTATGAAATCAAAAAAGAAACAAAAGGTCATTACTATTTCTATGAGATGGAAGTTCTTTCGGATAAAATTGCCGAAATGGATAAACATTTCAAGCTTGAAACTACTTTTCTAAAGTACCTTTTTGTAAAGAAAGAAAACTAAGGGAGGCTGATTCCTATGGCCAATGATATTAATGTAGTTACTCTTGTAGGGAGACTTACCAGAGATTCAGAGTTGAAATATACAAATGGCGGTACTGCTGTATGTAAATTTAGTCTTGCTGTAAACCGGAAAAAGAGGTCGGGTGATCAGTGGACTGATGAAGTTAGCTATTTTGATATAGTACTTTGGGGTAAACAGGGAGAAGCACTTCAGCAGTATCTTGGAAAAGGTAAACAAGTAGCTGTTAGTGGCGAGCTAAGGCAAAATAGATGGGAACAGGATGGTCAGAGTCGTAGTAAGGTTGAGATTATTGCAAATAATTTACAACTTTTAGGTGGTAACACTGGTGGTGGAAATTCAAACTTTGGCGGAGGTCGAAGTGAGACTCCTGACCAAGGATCACCAAACAAGGATTCATTTGGAGGTTTTAAACCTTCTAATAATAATGGACCTGAAAACTTTGAAGACGACATTCCCTTCTGATAAAAAAAAGACTGGTCGCCAATAAGTTGGCTGCTCGTCAGTGAGTCGTACCGGAAGGACGAAGTCCTGAGGAACGATCTCGAATGCAACCTAAGGAGATAAATCTATGGCTGATATAGAAAATAAAGAAGAAGTAAAGGAAGTTGTTGAAAAAACAGCAGCTCCGGAAGCAGTAATAAAAGAGCCTGCTAAAGCAGAAGCAAAAGAACCTGCTAAAGAAGAGGTAAAAGAACCTGCTAAAGCAGAGGTAAAAGAACCTGCCAAAGCACAGAGTAGAGAACCTGTCAGAGAACAGAGCAGAGCTCCACGGGAAAACAGTAATTACAGAAGACCCTCTGGTGGACG
>DAOVSY010000637.1 GCA_030633365.1 Spirochaetaceae bacterium
CACTGCTTTGCCTGCTCTTTTGCTCCACCAGCTACAATTTTACCAGTTTTAGGGTCTACAGGTAATTGAGCTGAAATATTATTGTAATGAGAAAAAGCTACAGTTTGTGTAGAAAAAGAACTTTTTGGTGCATTTTCCGTGTTTCTTGAATTTTTTATGATAACGTCACTCATATTAATCTCTCCTTTTATATTTACAGATTTATAAGAACCTGTATTATCTTCCTTCTAACTTATTACTAAAAATATTTAGTTAATTTATAGGTATTTACAATTTTTAGTGCTTAAAATTGCAAAATAACTAAATTTTTATAATTTGAGTAGGGAAAAAAACAGAATATACTGTAAAGAAAAACTAGTCAATACATTATTATAGAGGCTTTATATCAGAATTTATTTCAATTGTCATCATTGACCTGTCAATTTCCACATATGGGTCATCATTCTTATACCACTCACTACTGTAACCCAGGCAATTACAAATAAACTCAGTGTTATTAATTATTTTACGTTTTCTGTAGTGGACATGTCCGGAAACAGCATATTTTACATTTGGATACTTAAAAATTAGTTCTCCATATTCTGAACTACCTAAAAAAGCATTCATATATTCCCACATAGGGGACGGAGGTTGAACAGTGAAACCAACTATAGGAAGAACATGTGTTACAATTATTACTTTCCTGTCTTTATACTGATTTAGCTGCTTTTCAAGCTTGTTAACAAAATATCTATGCATATCCAAAGTAGATCTGTCCCATACAGCTTTTATACTGTCCTGCCAGACTCTCTCTTCATATTTCATACGACTAAAATCATCAAAACTGTATTTACTGGAATCTCCAAAACTAAAATCATACCAGCCAAGATCGCCAATTATTACCCAGTCTTTGCAGGGTTCATAGGGTCCATTAGCAAGATTATGAGCATGAGACTTTAAAAGTTCATAGATTTCCCAGGAAGTTTTTTCTGAATGATTTTCTGTCCAGATATCATGATTACCAGGCACAAACAGACAGGGGACTTTCCCCTTTTCCTCAATCTCTTTGAGGGATCTTAGAGTAAGGTCATAGTCACTGGCAATATCACCAGCAATAATCATCATATCCAGAGAGTGTTTTTTTATATATTTTATTATACCGGTAGTAACCAAATCCCTGTCAGTAAAATTAATATCAACATGAATATCCGAAAGTATCCCTATTTTCATAATCTGTTTTGCCTTACTTTAAAACCCTGGGATTTAGTTTTTCTGCAAGAGTATCCCCAATCAGATTAAAGGCAAATACGGTAAATGCAAGAGCCAGTCCAGGATATATTGCCATCCATGGAGCCTGAATAAGATAATTTTTTGCATCCTTCAGCATTAGTCCCCAGCTTGGGGTAGGAGGCTGTGTCCCTAATCCAAGATAGGAAAGAGAAGCCTCAATAACAATTGCCAGAGCAAAGGTAATTGTAAGCTGAACAATAACCTTTCCAAGAAGATTTGGGATTATATGTATAAAAACACGTTTTACGACAGGAGTACC
>DAOVSY010000501.1 GCA_030633365.1 Spirochaetaceae bacterium
ATGTGCTATTTACTGAAGATTAAGATCCCCCAAAATTTTGCAAAACACTCAGGGAACCGTACCTAATACCGGTAGCTGAGTGTTTTTGCTCCGCAAAAATGTATCGAAGCTACATAACAAGTACTGCAACCAATCCTGTACCAAAAGGTATGAGCATATTATCCATATCTCCTGAAGGAAATACTTCAAATAATGTAGTTGCAACTGCAACAATAACAGCAACCCGAATTGAACCGGAAACAGCTAAAGTTGTAAGAAAAACAGAAATTAAACATGCTGTAGAGCCAGCATATGTCTTTCCTCCGGTAAATGGAATAAAAGACCGGCCAAAAAGCTTTCCAAAAAGACTGGAAAACCCATCTCCAAATGCAAGTGCATAAATCGCTATAGCAGCTGCTGGTTCAGGATAAAGCATCAATGCCATCAATGCACCAATAGCAAGTGTTATAGGTCCAAATACAATGCCTGTATCTCTTCTACGTGAAGCAGCTACTGTAATTTTGGAAATTATTGATATTTTTACTCCCCTGACTCGCATAAACTCTGAATATGAGTAAAACAGAATAGCCAGTACAAGAGCACTAAAAGTAAAAACAATATTGAATTTTGCCATGGTTGGTACAAATGCGACCATCATATGTATAGACTTTCTAAGAAGTTCAGTCTGTATTTCTTTTATTGATGCAAAGCGATTAAGCGAAGCAACATCGGACATAAATAAACCGC
Source organism: Spirochaetaceae bacterium (assembly GCA_030633365.1). The sequence goes on from DAOVSY010000501.1 coordinate 727, forward strand.
CTGTTTTTTATAAACTTACTGGTATACTTATTGCAATAAACGTGCCAATTTTTGTTCACAATTTATAAAATATATTTACTTGTAATAAAAGGAATTAAAAATATGTTTTTAAAAATTTCAACTAAATTTAAAAACTGTTATATTTTATCATACATCAATTTTCATATTCTACTATGATTAATTAAATTGTCCTGTACTAAGCATTACTAAAGTACATGCTTCAAGATAAGGAATACCAGAGTTATTTAATGATTCTCTCAACTTACTTGATTCAGTCCCCGGATTGAATATAACCCTTTCAGGTTTAAGATTAATAATATCTTTTTCTATTCGTTCACTCCATACAGGACTCAGGTAAAGAGTCAGAGTATGAACCGGCTCTGTTATATCACTCAGATTTGGAACTGTTTCCAACCCTTCCACAAGAGGATGCCCGGGATTAACAGGTATTACTCTATACCCATTACTCTTAAGTTGCCTTACTGCCATGTTTGAGTAGCGACTTGCTTTGGGACTGGCTCCAAGCACAACAACTGCATTATCACTCATTATATATATTCCTCATTATTCATTATTCATTATTCATTTAAAATAAAAAATCTATTACCATATGTCAATGGAAAAATATTCAACTCTTTGTTATACTCCTTAAAAGAGCCTGGTCGCAAACAAGTTTGCTGCTCGGCTATGAGTCGTACCGGAAGAGCGCAGCGATGAGACTGGTCGGAAGCAAGCTTCCTGCTCGCCCATGCAACCGGGGGAACGATCTCAGAAACCGAAGGAGATTGAAATGAAAAAAATGATAGGTATTTTTATAATAATAGCACTGATTGGTGCAGCTGGCTTCACATTTTCCAGTTATCTTGTTTCTACCAATAAATCTGGTTATTATCAAATAAAGCAAGCTGCAATTACTGGTAATATATCAATTCATGATGAACCGGGAATGTATGGAAAATTATTTGGAACAATTACAACCTATCAGATCTCTGATATGAACTATTTTAGCAAATCTGATCTTGAAGGTGGTTCCGGTGAGGCTGCCGATACCATTAAAGTACGTTTTAATGATGGAGGAACAGCAGATATTTCAGGTTCAATAAAGTTCAGACTATCACTAAAAGAAGAAAACCAGCTCCTGTTACATGAAGACTTCAAATCTTTTGACAAGATTCAGAGTGATCTTATCAGACAGGTAATAACAGAAGCTCTAATGCAGACAGCTACACTAATGAAGGCAGAAGAGTCTTATTCAACCCGTAGATCCGAATTCACAGCTATGGCAGAAGAACAAATTCGAAGAGGAATATTTGAAACTGTTGCAGAGGAACGTATATATACAAATCTGGAAGGAAAAGAGTTTATAGAACGGACTGTAAAAGTAAAATATGATAATGCCGGTGTTGCTGTTGTTAGAAAAATATCTCCATTTGTACGTTACAATATTGAAATTCTACAGTTTGTAATTAAAGATATCGATTTTGATGCCACAATAGACTCCCTTATTGCAAAGAAAAAAGAAGCTGAACAGCAGAGGATTGTTGCCCAGGCAAATGCAGAAAAAGCCAAACAGGATGCAATTACTGCAGAAGAACAGGGTAAAGCCCGTATAGCGGAAGCCAGAGCAGATGAAGAAGTACTAAAGATAAAAGCAGTTACTCAGGCAGAAAAAGGATTTGAAGTAGCAAAATTAAACAGACAAAAAGCTGAAGAAGATGCTGCAGCAGATCTTTTAATAAGGGAAGCAGAAGCTCAGGGAGCG
>DAOVSY010000254.1 GCA_030633365.1 Spirochaetaceae bacterium
AAAAAGATCATGAAATGATAATTAACTGGAAAGAAATTGAAAATGCCACAGAACTTGAACTTAAAGATGAAATTGCCAGGGTTTATAAAAAAATATATCATTTTGTACAACTAATGCAGTTTTTTGTAAAAAAGAAATAATTATATTGCGTAGCAATATAATTATTTCCCGTAGGGGCAGTCCACAAGGATTTGCTTTAGCAAACCCTTGTGGCTGCCCTTTTTTCAAAATACGATTCAATAAATAAACGACACCCCAACCATCATTGACATACCATCTATAGAATCAACCCCTGGAATCCAGGTAGATTTATCCCAGGAGAACGTATCATTTCCATCCCCTGCATTAACAGTTGTAAAGGCAAGTAAATTAAAACCTTCAAATACATTCCAGCTTAATCCGGATGTAATTTGTGCAGATAAATCAACAGGGCTTACAATAGAACGGAGAGACAGGCTGACAGTCGATCCAATCCCAAAAGCAATTTCAGGATAAACAAGAATAGCATAGGATCCTGCTACTCCCTGGTCTTCTTTCCAATTCAGGTAGGGCAGGACAACAGATTCCAGTCTAAATGACAGTGAATTATTATAACCAACTTCCATCATGTGGAATAACCCCATGCTGATGCTAAAAGTATCTTTAACAATAGATTCAACTATACCACTATTATAAGCAGGAACTGCGACAGATGAGTTGATGTACCAATCCGGACCAATATTGCCCTGAAGGCTTATATAAGGTCTGTGAAGAGCAATTATATTAAGGGTTTCTGTTGTATTTGTATAAGTAATATCATAAGACGTTTTATCTGCCCCGTCAAAATAATAACCAGTTTCAATTTTTATTCCACCAGCTTTTGTATATAAACGAAAGCCTGCACCACTGTTCTGAATCTTTCCCAATCCTGAAGCATTTGTTTCCGGTGCCACAACCAGTCCTTCTATAAACGAAAATCGGCCCAGAGGGTAATTTATAGATGTGAGCCAGGTGGTGTCTGTACGAATCTCTGACCCTGTAAGGTTTACATAAGGAGAGGTACTTCCAAAAATTACATCTCCTGAGTTAAAGACAAAACCATCTCCCCAGCCTAATCTTGTTTTCCCCAGATTCAGTCTGAAGTTAGGGAATTTTGCCTTAATATATGCTTTCTGTAAAATTATAATGGGTATACTTGAGGAATCGGGGAAAATAATATTTGTAACCAGATCAGCTCTGACGTTTTTATTGCCTGTAGATTTAAAAGATATAGCTGCTTTCCCAGCAATTCCATAAGCCCAATAAGATTCCAGTGACGCATTTCTTGTTTTCATAACAGTATTGTACAGTTCCATATCAACGGAAATAATGTTTTCTGCCATTAGAAGCGGTACTGCTGCCATTAAAAGCAGCAGTACAGTAAAAAATCTTTTTACCATGAAAGTTCTTCCAGGGAGAACATAGCATCATCAATAGGAATATTTATTTTTATATCTGAAATAAACATAATTGTTTCTGTATTAGTTTTCATTTTATCCACAATTTTTGTTTCTACAGCAATAGTTCTACCGTTAATAATTTGGGTGTCCAGGGTTTCCATCTCTTTTAGCAGTCTGTCCGATTTTGTGTAATACTCAGCCTTCCATACAAGAAATGTTTCCTTATCAATCCATAATTTCTCTTTTGGGTAGGGAACAGTTCTTACTTTTGCAGTCATAATTAAAACATAACAGTCGTTTCCGTTAATAGTTTCTTCTCCCTCAAGTATTACATCATACTGTGATATTCTGTCTTTTCCTCCAGTCATATCTTCGTAGGAAATATCAGAACCCAGCATTGACTGCCGGAGCATGGATCCCTGCATTCTAATTAATTCTTCTGCATCAGGATAAAAAAGATAAAGTTCATCTTCTGTTCTAAGTACTTTCTGGCCCCTTTCTGCCTTGCTTGTAAACTCTATTAGAGATTCGTTTTTTCCTCTGGACCATGAGTTAAAGGTACTTACCTTAACTCCAAATCTGTCTTTAATTTGAAACTCACCACTTGCTTCTGATGTTTCAAATACCTGGATTTCATCTGCTCTTCTAATAATCTCTTCTCCAGTTAATGCAAATGCTGCCACCGGTATAAAAAGTGATAGAATCTTTAATAATGTAATTATTTTGTTTTTCATTTTATCTCCCTTATAATCGCTATCGAGCACTTTCCTCTAAACATATCTCAAGGCTTCTACTGGTTCTATCTTTGCTGCTTTTCTTGAAGGAAATAATGTAGCCAGAGATGCAATAATTACAGAGTAGAAGAATACAAATACTGTTTTGCCGAAGCTTAGTTTCGGATAGATCATGCCTGAAATCTCAAAGTCAAGACCCTGCATGCTTTCAGTAAAATCAATACCTGTTTTCCCCAGGATCAATGTAAATCCTATTCCTGCAAGTACACCAATTAAGGTTCCAATTATGCTTATAAACATACCTTCAAGAAAGAAAAGTCTTACAAGTTCTTTACCATGCATACCAAGAGCACCCAGAGTACCAATTTCTCTCATTCTTTCAAAAATAACCATCATTGTTGTATTTATAATAACCGTGCTGCCCAGAAGAAAGAAAATAAATGCCATTATGGTATATGCTGTATTTGCCATCTCAATCATCTCATATGTTCCACTAATTTCTGTATAGGCCTGAACATCGTAATTGACTGAGGTCTCTTTCTTCAGAATCTCTTTGATTTTAGCTGCAACTTCAGTTTCAGTGCCATCCTCTTTTACTTTTAAAATAACTTCCTGGGTTTCATCGTTCATTCTAAGGAAATAACTTATTCTGTCGATTGGAGCCCAGAAGTATTTGGCATTAAGTGCTCCTACAGGAAAGGCGAATAAACCAACAATTTTTAAAGTTATAGCATTGGTTCCTCTTGCTGCTGTTGTAGACATAATTGTTACCTTGTCACCTATATTGAGTTTAAGGTCTCTTGCCAGTATAGCTCCCATAATCATTTCGTTTTTACCGGTTTCCGGTAACCGTCCCTTTTTAAGGGATCCTTCCAGATCTATAAAATTCGCTTCTTTTTCGAAGTCCGCACCCACACCCATAGCTCCGAAATTTGTTCCTTCAATATAGAGATTTGCAGGAAAACTTGTTCTGGGAACATAAACATCAACTTCTTCAATGGTATCCAGAATGTTTTGTATTGTGTTAGCTTCTACTGTCAGGTGCACAGGATTAAAACGTTCATACTGTTCATAATTTTCATTTCTAATCCGGATTCCTCCGGTGTAGTAACTTTTAAGGTTAGATTCCATATCAGCCTGCATTCCTGCAATAAGAGAAAACAGCATTACAATTGCCATAGCAGCCACACCAATGGCTACTCCAGAAAGAATTGATCTTCTTTTGTTACGGGATATATTTCTCAATGCAGTTCTAACTAACTTTATTGTCATTTCGTTCCTCCTCTTCCTCTATTGATGTCTTAAGCAAGACGGGATATCCATCTTTAGAGCTCTTTTGGTTGGGAAAAAGGCCACCAGTGTTGATATAAAAATTCCGGCAAAAAAGGCAATTCCCATAGTATTAAAATTCCAGGCCCCTCGAATAATTGCCTGGACTCTGTAACCTATGTCCATATCTCTATACATATCACCATAATTAATTCCGTATTTTACAACAAAAAAATTGACAATTATTCCCAGGAAAACTCCCATTATTGAACCAATAAGGCCTATTCCTGCAGCTTCAAGCATAAAGGCAATTCTAATTTTTTTATCTGACATTCCAAGGGAGCGCATCATTCCCAGTTCACGGATTCTTTCGAATATTGCCATAAGCATGGTGTTGGAGATTCCTACTGCGGCTATTAGGAAAATAAGAAATAGAATCATACCCGATCCTCCTCTTTTTGCCTCAGCAATAGCAAGATAATCAGCAGCCATTGATTTCCAGCTCATAACAGTCAAGTCGTCTCCATTTAGTAAACTTTGTATACGAATTACTTCTTTTTCAACATCTGTTGATTCTGGAAGTTTTATGTTTATCTCTGTTGAAGCACCTTCCATGGCAAGATATTCATCAGCCACATCTATTGGCATCATAATTAATGTTCTGTTTACATTTGGATTGGGACAGTTGACAATACCAACAATCTCCAGGTCCATGGCTTCATAAAATCCACCGTTGCCTCTTGTGACAATTGTTATCCAGTACCCTAGTTCTGCTCCTATGTCTTCTGCGAGCCAGGAGCCAAGAATAACAGCATCATCATCTCCTTCGAGGAAACGTCCCTCCTGGAGGGTTGTGTCAAACTCAAACACATCAAAATCTCTTATCGGATCAATAGCAGTTACTACCACTGCCATATTTCCATCTTCACCAAAATCTACACTGTTTAGAATAAGATCTCCTGAAAACTCTATTCTTTTTGTAGCAATAATACCATTTATATCCAGTTTTGAGATTATTGAATCAGGATCCGGAATATTAATGTCCAGGGGCTTTTGATATCGGTTTTCCCAGTAATCATCATTCAAAATTCTCGCCGAAGCTGTTTCAAACCATTTCAGATTTCTTACAGACTCAATTTCAATACCAAGCAGCAGGGAATCTACAAAAATATACATCATCAGACCAAATGCAATAGCACCTGCAGTAATCAGGGTTCGTCTTTTATACCTGGTCAAATTTTTAAAGGCCAGAGAAATAAGAAATTTCATTATTTCCTCCTTTCATTTTATCTTTTTTCATCACTCTGAATTTGTCCATCATGAAGAATAACCAGTCTATTGGCATAATCCATAACCATTTTGTCATGTGTGGAAAAGATGAATGTTGTATTATGTTTTTCATTCATCTGTTTCATCAGTTCAAGAATCTCTTTTCCAGTATGAGAATCCAGGTTGGCTGTAGGTTCATCTGCTAAAACAATTTCAGGATTCTTTATCAGAGCTCTGGCAATTGCAACCCTC
>DAOVSY010000199.1 GCA_030633365.1 Spirochaetaceae bacterium
AAATATCTTACAGAACCTACCAGAAGGTAAAAGTGAACTGGTTTTTCATTTGGGAGTAAAGGATAAAAAATATGATGTTCCATCATTAATTGAAGGTGAATATTTTCTAATGCGGGAATTAGAATTATACTGTCTACTATCACCAGAATTGAAAGTTTGGTCAGACAAACTAAATATTAAACCAATAAATTTTTCTGAACTCTAATTTTTTTAAAATTACACCATTTAATTTATTTTCATTATTAAACAACAGAAAATTCCAAACCAGATTCTTTTTTACTAACCTTAATCTTATCTCCATCCTTTATATTTCCGGCAAGGATCTCCTTTGCCAGAGGATTCTGTATTAAATTTTGAATAGCCCTTTTTATAGGTCTTGCACCATAACTGGGATCAAAACCTTCAGAACTAATATAATCCCAAACATCATTATCAAGAACAAGCTCCATCTTCCGATCCGCCAGTCTTGCCTCTAACCGTTCAAGCTGAATATTAACAATTTTACGGACATTTTCCCTGCCCAATCTATTAAATAAAATGGTCTCATCAACCCTATTCAAAAACTCAGGTTTAAAGGTCTTCTTCATTATTTCAAGAATCTGATCCTTTACATCACTTACTCCTTCAGCTTCTAAAAGCAAATCTCCACCTAAATTACTGGTAAGTATAATTATGGAGTTTCTAAAGTCCACAACCCGACCCTGACCATCTGTCAGACGGCCATCATCCAGAAGCTGAAGCAGAACATTAAATACATCAGGGTGGGCTTTTTCTATTTCATCAAAAAGGATAACAGAATATGGCCTCCGCCTAACTGCCTCAGTCAGCTGACCGCCTTCATCATAGCCAACATAACCTGGAGGAGCCCCTATTAGCCTGGAAACAGTATGTTTTTCCATGTATTCACTCATGTCTATTCTGGTTAAAGCCTTCTCATCATTAAAAAGAAAATCTGCCAGTGTTTTAGCAAGTTCAGTTTTTCCAACACCTGTAGGACCCAGAAAAATAAAGGACCCCAGCGGCCTTGCTTCATCAGACAGACCAGTTTTATTTCGTCTTATAGCATCAGATACTGCAGAAATTGCAGCATCCTGACCAACAACCCTTTCGGATATTATTTTCTCCAGATCCAGAAACTTTTCCATTTCCGATGAAAGCATCTTTGAAACGGGAATACCTGTCCATATAGAAACTATATGTGCAATATCCTCTTCAGTAACCACTTCTCTTAAAAGTTGGGAATCAACCTGTAATTCCTCCAGCCTCTCTGAACTTTTTTCAATCTGTTCTAAAATTTTGGGAGCCCTGCCATGTTTTATCTCTGCAGCACGATTAAGATCCCCTTCCCTTTCGTATTTTGCTTCCAAAGACCTGGAATGTTCCAGTTCAGAATTTAAACTTCTAATCTCATCAATAACTTCTTTTTCATTGTTCCATTGAAGCCTCATAGCATCTCGCCTGGTCTGCAGATCAGCTAATTCTTTATCAATTTTTGAAAGTCTATCCCGGGAGGCTTCATCCTCTTCAGACGAAAGTGCATGTTTCTCTATATCCAGCTGAAGAATTTTTCTCTCTATGGTATCAAGCTCTATTGGTTGACTTTCAATTTCCATTTTAAGTTTACTCGCAGCTTCATCAATAAGGTCAATGGCCTTATCAGGTAAAAATCTGGAAGTAATATATCGGTCAGAAAGCCTTGCTGCAGCAATAAGAGCCTCATCCTTAATTCGTACACCATGATGAACCTCATACCTGTCTTTAATTCCCCTAAGAATAGCCACTGTATTTTCAACAGAAGGCTCATTTGTAAGAACAGGTTGAAAACGCCTTTCCAATGCAGGATCTTTTTCAATATGTTTCCTGTATTCATCGAGGGTAGTTGCCCCAATAGTACGTAGCTCACCCCTTGCTAAAGCAGGCTTTAACAGATTGGAAGCATCTGTAGAACCTTCAGCAGCACCAGCTCCAACAAGTGAATGAAGCTCATCTATAAATAAAATAATTTCACCATCAGACTCAGCAATTTCATGAATAACAGCCTTTAAACGCTCTTCAAACTCACCCCGGAATTTAGCCCCTGCAACTAAAGCACCTAAATCCAAAGCCAGAAGTCTTTTATCTTTTAAAGATTCCGGAACATCCCCGGATACAATTCGCCTTGCCAGGCCCTCTGCTATTGCAGTCTTACCAACACCAGGCTCTCCAATAAGAACAGGATTATTCTTTGTCCGCCTGGAAAGAACCTGCATAACCCTGCGAATCTCATCATCCCGGCCAATAACAGGATCCAGTTTGTCTCTTCTGGCAAGAACAATAAGGTCTTTACAGTATTTATCCAGAACCTGATATTTTATTTCAGGATTGTCATCTGTTACCCGCTGATTTCCCCTTATAGACTGCAGAACTTTTAATACACTGTCCCGGGATATCCCAAGATCTCTTAAAATCTGACCTGCACTATCTTCAAATTCAAGAATAGTTAAAAAAACATGCTCTGCACTAAGAAAATCATCCTTTAATTTATCCGCTTCTATCTCCGATTTATGCAGAACACTTGAAAGTGCCGGAGACATACTGACCTGAGCAGAACTGCCATATACTTTTGATTTGGATGTAAGATTGTTCTTTAAATTTTCCTCAAGTTTCTTTCTATCTACTCCAAGACGGTCCAGAAGAGGAGGGATTACACCATCCTGCTGATCGATAAGGGCAACCAGAATATGAATGACATCAATAGAGTTATGATTATATTTATGAGCAATTGAACTGGCATCCTGAATTGCTTCCTGAACTTTAACTGTCATTTTATCGTAGCGCATATTTAAATTCCTTGATTGTCACGAAATGTAGTTATATTATAGTAGAACATACAAACACTTTAAGTTCCAGTCAATTATAAATACAGTCTTTAAAGGATACGCAGATGTCAAAGAACAATTCAACAGAAAAAGTTATATATTTACATGGTTTTGAAAAAGATGACCTCTTTAAAGTAATCAGAGCAATAAAAGCTGAAGTGGATAATCCGGGCGAGATAGCCTTCTCCACTTCTACACCAACAAACCTTGAATGGAAAATTAAAGATATGATTGCAGAAGTCCGTCAGGATCATGCCTTTTTTAAAGAACAGGAAAAAAAGAAAAACCCAAAGAAAAGACCAGAGAAAAAACCAGAATAAATGAGTTACTTAGTCCTAAATATCAGCCTTGCTGTCATACCTGCACTAATACTCCTTATATTTTTCTATAATAAAGATAAACAGAAGAAAGAACCTGTTGCCCTGGTATTAAAGGTTTTTATTTTTGGATTTATTTCTGTATTACCTGCTATTTTAATAGAACTTTTTATTTCCCGGATAATTCCAGAAAGAAGCCAGCTGCTCAATATAATAATCAGGGCATTTATTATTGCAGCTCTTGTCGAAGAGGGAATAAAGCTTAAAACTGTAATGCTCTTTGCATTTCCAAATAATAACTTTGATGAAATTACAGATGGAATAGTTTACACAATTACAGCCAGTCTGGGATTTGCAGTATTTGAAAACATATTCTATAGTTTTGGGCCAGTTTCCACCCTTATTATTAGAGGGATGACAGCAATACCCCTGCATGCTATAGCATCAGGTATTATGGGATACTACATTGGCAAATCAAAATTTGGAGATGCAAATTTAAAATATAAGGGATTGGCATATGCAGTTCTTATTCATGGATTCTATGACTTTTTCCTCTTCTATGGATCATGGCTTCCAGTCCTCATCATACCTCTTCTATTAATCTCCGGTGGAGTTCTGCTAAAGCTTTATAAATCGGCATTACAGAACGACCGAATATCTGGAAGAAGTTGATTCCCGGGTAATCAGATCGAACAAACATTCTATAACTTTCGGTACAGATTCTATTGACTATTGTTTCTATCTTCTGTATCTTAGGCAAACAAATCGTCGCAGGGTAGAGCAGTTGGCAGCTCGTCGGGCTCATAACCCGGAGGTCACAGGTTCGAGTCCTGTCCCTGCTAAAACGTATTAAACCGATTCAGATTATTCTGGATCGGTTTTTTTATATTGGGCGTATCCCTGAATCCGGCATTTCGATACAATTGCCTGTATTTAAATAAATAGATTTGTTTCTATCGAAAATATGGCAATCACTCAATATCCGGATTCCGGGTCAGTCTTTTCGGGGGTTCCGTATTTTTTATGGGCGCGATAAATCGAGCCCCTACAAAACACCGCCTCCGGCGCCCCTGCAATCCTTTACGCATTTGTCTTCATTTTGTGTTTTTACGTTCCCAATTGATTTCAAACACCCAATCAATGGACTCAAATAATAAAAAAGGATAAAATACAGAACATTTTTTTAGGGGAGTTAACATGGAAACCAGTATTCTAAAAGCAGGAAATAAAACATATAAATATTACAGTATAAAAAAATATGCAGAAGATAATGGTTTTAATATAAACTCACTTCCTTTTTCATTAAAAGTTCTGCTGGAAAACCTCTTACGTAATTCTGATAAAGATTACATGAAAAAAGAAGAACTGGAAGCTCTGGCTCAATGGGAACCTTCAAAAGGCAGTAAAAGATCAGATATATCATTTCATCCGGCAAGGGTTATAATGCAGGACTTAACAGGTGGAGCAGCCCTTGCAGATCTGGCAGCCATGAGAAATGCCATAAGTGATGCTGGTGGTGACTCATCAAAAATAAACCCTCTTATACCAGTGGATATGATAATTGATCATTCAGTTATGGTTGATTATTTTGGGACAAAAGATGCCTATCAAAAAAATGTTGAACTGGAATTTAAACGAAACAAAGAAAGATACAGATTTTTTAAATGGGGTCAACAGGCATTTGATAATTTCAGAGTTGTTCCTCCGGGAACAGGTATTATTCATCAGGTAAACCTTGAATATCTTGCTTCTGTAGTTACTGTCAAAGATGATGAAACTGATACACCTATAGTTTTTCCGGATACTGTTGTGGGAACGGACAGTCATACAACTATGATCAACGGACTTAGTGTTCTAGGCTGGGGTGTAGGAGGCATAGAAGCAGAAGCAGCCATGCTCGGGCAGCCGCTGACTATGCTTATTCCCGATGTTGTAGGATTTAAACTTTCCGGGAAACTTTCACCAGGTATTACAGCAACAGATTTAGTATTAAAAATTGTACAGATTTTAAGAGGATATGGGGTTGTAGGCAGTTTTGTTGAATTCTTTGGACCTGGTCTTGATAATCTTAGTCTTGCAGACAGAGCAACAATAAGTAATATGGCTCCCGAGTATGGAGCAACATGCGGATTTTTCCCAATAGACAATGAGCTGTTAGATTATTTAAAACTATCCGGAAGAGATAAAGATCAGATTGCTCTGGTTGAAAATTATGCCAAAGAACAGGGACTATGGAGAGATGATAAGAAACCTGCAAACTATAGTCATGTTCTGGAGCTGGATATCTCCACTATAAAACCAGCTATGGCAGGGCCAAGACGACCTCAGGATCTTGTATTATTAACAGATGTTTCTATAAAGTTCGATAAAGCATTGGAAAAGATATATAACACAACTAAAATCGATTCAAAAACTAAAATAGAAAATATGGATCAGGAACTAAGCCATGGAGATGTTGTTATAGCTTCAATTACAAGTTGTACAAATACATCAAACCCTGCAGTACTCATCGCTGCAGGTCTTATTGCAAAAAAAGCTGTAGCGCTGTGATGAACTTTTAAATAATGGGTAAAAACATCCTTTGCACCTGGCAGCTAGGTTGTCACGTCCTATCTGAAATCTGCAGGCTTAA
>DAOVSY010000451.1 GCA_030633365.1 Spirochaetaceae bacterium
AAAATAGAGTTACAGCAGCCGATTTTGTACAGTTTTGTGCAGAATATATTACTAAATTCCCGGAAGCATTAAATGAACTTCATTCTGTAAGCTCTTTTACCTATCCCAAAGAGAAAAACTGGCAAACAAATGGTGTATCAGTTTATGGACCAATTACCCAATATAACAGGAATAATCTTTTAATTGCCTATGCTCCTGTTGATGGATTAAAAACAGGGTACATAGATGAATCAGGTTACAATATTGCTCTGACAGCAAAAATTGCAGATAACCATACAAGAGGACGAAGACTTATTGCTGTAATTCTTGGAGGCAAAGGGGAAACTACCCAGGAAGGGTCACTCCTAAGGGCAATAGACGGAGTTAACCTTTTATCCTACGGGTTTTATAATTTTAGAAATATTAAAAGTGAAGTGCCGGACATTGATTCTCCCAAAGTATGGAAAGCTTCAAAAACACTGGCACAATTAAAATTACCCGAAATACCGGTTATTACCTTACCTGTCGATAAAGCCGCAAATATTCAAATAACTGTAGATATTCCAAAAAATATTATTGCACCAATAAAAGAAGGGGAAATCCTGGGAGAAATAATTCAAACTGCAGGAGAAGAAATTATTGGCAGATATAATATTACCGCAGCAGAAGATATAAAGAAGGGTGGGTTTTTCAGAAGATTGATCGATAGTATAAAAATCTTTTTCCTAAAATTATCAGGTGATTATTGACCCAATGTAGGGACAGCCACCAGATTTACAATGTAAACCCTTGCGGCTGTCCTAATCTGTTATAATTGTAATTTGTTATAATCATTGACAATCAATCCCCGGATACAACCGATCGCAGCCAAAAGGAATCAACAACCCCGGTTTTAATTTTTGTAATAACCCCCTCAGGGGAAATAACAACCGTAGTCGGCAGGTTTCCTGCCCCGTAAATTGACGAAACACAAGGCCCTGTATTATGGCAAAAATCCAATAAAACCGGAAAATCAATCCCTTCATCCACAACAAATTTGGAAACATATGAAATTAAATCACTGCCACCACGTTTCTCAGTCCCAGTAGCATTTATCCCTATCAATACAACCCTGTCTTTATCCATTCCCTTATAAAACCTGTTTAAAGTAGGTAATTCTGCCTTGCATGGTGGACACCAGGTAGCCCAGAAATTCAAAATAACCCATTTCCCCTTATAATCCACAAGAGAAACAATTTCCCCATCAATATCCCTCAAATCAAAATCCGGCGCCACGTCTCCCACCGTAGGGGCACGGCGAGCCGTGCCCTCAACCATCATATCCACATTATCAAAATCCCCATTCCGAACCATCCAGGACATAAAAAACAAAGATGATGAAACAATACCAGCCACCAAAAAAAATACAACAACCGGTTTCAAAACATCCCGTAGGGGCAAAAAATCTTTTGCCCCTACGTTCTGTGCCCCTACGGAATGTTTTCCATACAAAAACATTTTAATTACCAAATAAACAATTCCAAACCCAACCCCCAAACCGATCCCTACAGATCCACCAGAGGAGTAAAGAATAGAAACAGGGTTTGAAATAATATCCCCTGGAGCAAGTAGAACTGGCAATAGTTTCCAGGTAAGAATAACAATTAATAATGAGTTGCTTGTAATATCAGAGGAAAATTTTCTGGAAGACCTGTTGTTTTTAGTAACTAAAACCAACAAAATACTTCCTGCACCAATTCCAATAAGAATATAGAGAAGGAGAGTATTTATAACCAAAGGACCCAGAGTAACAGTTTTATTTGTTAGAAAAGCGTAGAGACCTGGCCTGGTCGGAAGCAAGCTTCCTGCTCGGCTCTGCAACCATAGCATGCTACGTCTTTACCGAATATGTTCAGGCATAAAAGAATTAAAACCTTTCAAATCAAAAATTTCAAAATAGTACGCACTTCCATCTTTTAGAAGAATCTGTGTAACATTTCGAAAAATCAGTCTTCGTAAAGTTGATATTTCTGTAAGGTTTTTTGGATCCTTATTATATTTTACAACCTTTATACCTTGAGATAAATTAACAAGATTTATTCGTTCAATATCTTCGGTATTAATTTGGAACTTAAGTTTGATATACTCTTTTCTTTTTCGTAAAAGAAGCAGCATTGAACTGCTTTGACGCTCGAAATCCTCAAAAATCAGCCTGTCTCCAACAAAAAAAAGAAGACCCCCAAGGTTTTTTGTTCCTTCTCCGGACTTTCCAAGGAACTGGGCATAAGTTCTATATTCAAGCTTACCGCCATTTTCCAGTTCCATTTTAGCTAGTAATTTGCTACTTTCTTCATCCATAATTTTATCCTATAAATAATCAACTTGATGAGTAACAGGAGATACCTGTTTATAAACATGGTTAACACCACAGTATCTGTCCTGGGATAGAACAATTGCTTTATCAACCTTTTTTCTGTTCAGATCATCAGAAGCCTTAAATTCATAGATAATATGATAGCTTGTATAATGTTTTGGGTGTTCCTCAGTCTGATCAGCTTCTACACGAACATTAAACCAGGAAACTTCCTGACCCATTTTATTTAGAATAGAAATAACATCCATCCCTGTGCACCCTGCAAGGGCCAGCAGCATAAATGGTTTTGGTCTTGGTCCCAGGTCCTTTCCACCTACTTCCGGTGTAGCATCCAATATTATTTTATGTCCATCCATTTCTGTTTCGAAGGACATTCCTCCATTCCAGCTGCATGCAACTTCTGCTTTCATATTCATTCCTCCTGTTTCGCTATAATATACTGATTTTTTATGAAAAGGCAATCTAATTTGATTTTCCAGGCTGGTCATTCGTTTCAATCTTT
>DAOVSY010000586.1 GCA_030633365.1 Spirochaetaceae bacterium
AATACTGGATGAGGCCATTTCCCACACCAGGGAGCGTTTTATAGGTGGAAAGAATTTACTGCAATTTGATCAGGTACAGCATCGACTTTCCGAAATACAGACATTTTTTACCCTGACATCCGGGCTGTGTCATTTTGCAAGCTTAAATACCTCGCTAAAAACAAATCTATCCAGATTGGGATTACAGGCTAATGCTATGAAAGCTATATTAACCGACATGATGCAGGAAGCTTCACAATCACTAATGCAGCTGGTTGGAGCCAAAGGTTTTCGAAGGGACCATTTTGCCGGACGCGCTATTGTTGACTGCAGACCCTTTCAGATATTTGAAGGATCCAATGACGTTATGTATTCCCAGGTGAGTGATATGCTATTAAAAGAGATGGCGAAAATTAAGGAAATGAATCTGTTTAAATTTCTAAAATCCTACAAAGATGCGGAACTGGCAGCTCCTGAGTTTAAAGATTCTATCAATATTTCTGTTGATAACCTGTCACAAAGACAGAAAGTTATTCTGGGTAAGGTAATAAGCCATATTCTTGCACTAAACCACAGCTTAAAAATGGGAAATACAGGATTCAGTACCGAACTTATAAATCAGGCAGTTCAAATGACAAAACACCGTGTTGCATCCTTTATTGCAGGGTTAAAAACACATACTACAATGGGTGTGTTTGAGGAATATCAATTGGGGGCCGACTGGAAAAAATGTTGAGTTATACCAGGCTTTTAATTTACAGTTACAATAATTAACTTGTCCTGAAATTATATCTTTTCAGAAGTAAATAGATAAAGGAACCATGAACAAGAAGTCCCGCAACAATGTATACAGGAAATAATGTTCCATTGCCTACTATATTATAATAGGATTCTGATACCCAGAAAGAAGGGAGAATCCCTGCAGAAAACTTCCAAGGAGCAGGTGCAAACCATCCTATAAACGGAGCAATAAACAGAACTCCGGTAACTTTTCCCATTGCCATTGCTTCAATTTTATTTTTTGCCAGAACAGCAATTAATAATGCTTCCAATGGGGCTCCCAAAGAAGCTGTAAATATTATTGGAATATAATAAAAATAATTAATTCCAGCCAATCCTGATAAAAAAGGCACTGGGAGAAGAATTAAAAAGGTCCATAGAAAAGGTGCTGTAAGCCTGTAAAACATGTATCCTTTTTTGCCCAGGGGTGTCACGGCAATTGCCGGAATTATATTCTCGTCTGCTTCATCTACAAGCATCAATCCGGAAACCATACCAGTCAACAGAGGCCCCATAACAATTAGAAATATTAAAATCAGTGGAGAATAAAAATACAAATCAACCCATTGAGAGGTTAATTGTGATAAGTACGGTAACCCATATTTTAATAATAAGGCAAGAAAAAGCGGAACTGGAAGAAGTATAATCAGAATAAAATCTCTGCTTATATTTTTTATATCAAGTTTTAACAAATTTGTGCCATTCATCATTCACCTCCCCGAAGAATAATCTGTTTATAAAACATTTTTTCAGCAGGAATCATAATTATTATCACAGCAGCAGTCATTGTGGTAAAAGCCAGTATAAGTTCAAAGAGAGAATAGCTTTTATATCCAACTGCTGTAGAAATAAGAACAAGGGCCCCTTTTGAAGGAAGCAGATACTGAAAATAACCGGCAAATATACCAAAATAGTCAAAAATCGTCAGAATAAAAATTGAACCATAAATAGCAATTTTACCTATAAAAGATATAATATCTCTTGATGATGCAGACAGAATCAGTCCGCAGATAACAAAAAAGAAAGTTGTAAGAATTACAGCTGGTAAGAG
>DAOVSY010000005.1 GCA_030633365.1 Spirochaetaceae bacterium
ATTTCGGGCACAATTAATGAATGCATCTCTACGTCCTTCACTCTCGTATAAGGCTGTCCATGGAAGTGAGAAATCCGGTTTATATCGTATTTTTGGATCGCTTCAGGCTATTCAGGATGATAATGTCTTATGGATTGCAAATGATGATGTCTCTGTAAGTCTTAGACTGGAAGGTCTCCCTTTATATATTCTTCCTTCTGCAGCCAAAGGAAATCTTCAATTAAATTCAAATATGTACCCTGATGAGAGTCCTAAAAGAACATACTGGAGTTCAATTTTTGCTCTTCCGGAAAAGACCAGCTTTTTTGTATCCGGAGAACTTGTTCACGAGGGTGGGCGTTCAAAGTTTAAAAACTCAAAAAAAAATCCACTATTGGTTATAATTTATGATAATGAAGATACTGATTTTTACAGTCATGCCATTCTTTCCGGACGACAGCGTAATGAATATTGGAACTTATTAACTCCAGGAACACTTACGGCAGGATCATTTTCTTTATTCATATACTTCTACTTATTGATTCAGATCCCATATATGCATTTTGTTGCAGTAACAGCCTTAAGTTTTAGCCTTGTTCCTGTTCTTCCTTTTCTTCCTCCAGGATTACTTTTTTATTATATTTACAGGCATTTTTGGAAAAAGGCCAGAATACTTCGGGCAGAACGTGATCTTTTAAAACTACCACTTAATTTTTTTGCTGATAAGGGCGGACTACCACTAACTGATTCTGTGATTATTTCCGGAAGTGGCAAGTATAGGTGGTTTTTAAAAAAAAATCAGGATGAAGCTCTTGCGGTGTTTAAAAATTCTGTATTAAGAAAATCTTCTCTTACAAGAACCAAAACAATAAGAAACGAATTTTATGTTTTTGGATCTGGAGAAAATGGAAAGGAAGATCCTATGGCAGAATCTCTTGTTATTCAGGGTGATCCTAATATTTTATTCCTTGAATCTGCTAAGACTGCCCTGAGATATGAGATTTTTGCCATATTCTCTTTTAGTTTGGGATTTATAATGAACTTCCTAATTTTTCTTACCACTATTACTTTATTTATTAGATAGAAAGTAATTTAGAGTTATTTTCAATGTAGATTAAGTTCTTTTTTTTGCAAAATCAACAGAAATTTTTCGTCCTCTGTATTCCATTCCATTCATCTGTTCTACTGCTTTTTTACTTAGTTTTTCGTTTAAGTCGATAAAAGAATAATTATCAAGCACTTTTATAGGACCTATCTCTGTAGATTTTATGTCCAGAGCTTTTTGGAATAGTTTTAAAAGGTCTCTGGGGTGGACTTTTCTTCTTCTTCCAATACTGACAAAAAGAGTTGCCATATTACCAGTAGGAACTTTCCTGGTAGATTTGAAGGAAGATCCTTCTGTTCCCATTAGAAGTTTTGCAGCAAAATAGGATCTTAGAAATATTGGAACATTTTTTTTAAAAATCTTTCTATATTCTGCAATATCATCCGGATTTGCCTTTATTTCCTGTATAATAGTTTTAATTCTTAGTTCTAATTTTTCCTTATCCACTGATGAATCTCCTTGAGTGATAATATCTAATTTTTCTCTGTCTGTATACAGTAGCAGTTTGGGGCGATTAAGGATTTTCCCAAATTTTTCTATTTGAGAATCTTTGTTAACATATATTTGAATTTGAGTTTTTTTATTAATTTTAGATAAAATAAAAAGAATATTTTGTTCAAAGCCTGATTGACTGGGTTTTTCCGGGACCTCAATTATTAAAGTATCAATATTATCAAGTATAAGATTGTTTCTTCGGATATGATCAATTATCCTGCTTGTACTGCCGACAATAATATTAGGGTTCTTATTGAATTTAGGAATATCAAAACCAGGATTTTTATCACTATCCAGGGCAATAAGAGAAGATTTAAAATTATTTGATTTGTTGATAAGTTGATAATTATTTTCTATATTACTAACCGAGGATAGAGAGTCTGTCAGAATAAGAGCATATGGTGATTTATTATTTTGAAATTGTCTTATAAGCAAAGGCAACAGGAAAGTATTTACTATCCCATTGGCTTTCTGTGTTTCAGCAATTAGATTTCGGCCGGAAAATATTGCCGGGAATACTTGTTTCTGGAAAGGAGTTGGATTTTTAAATCCACTCACCTGCAGGGCTGAAATTACAGATTCCATTTTTTTCTGATGCCTGAATTGGTGTAACAAACTAATATCCTGCCTGATTTTTTCTAATATAAGGATATCTTTAGAGTTAATTTTTGTCAAGAAATTGGTAGATAGGCTGGTAGGAAGCAAGCTTCCTACTCTCCTATGCAACCTAAGGAGTATTAGAGTGAAGAAAATATTAATTATTTTATGCTTATTTCTTATTTCAGTATCTTTATATTCAGAAGTTTTTACCTATAAGTATAGTCAGGGAGAGAAGTATAAAATTGTATCTGTGGTAGATGAAAATATGTACCTTGATGGTATTTTTCATCATCAGGCAAGAATCTTAAGTAAAATTTCTGTAGAAATTATAAAATCCTTTGATGATGGCAGTGGAGAAATTGAGGCAAATTATTCAATTTCTGAAGAACGAAGCGGCAATGTGCAGGTTTATGCTTTAGCTCAGGAATATTACTCTTCATTTAGTAGAGACAAAACTGGTTTAATTGATATTCATCCCTCATATTTTATGCCTGTTGTCAGAAATGTTCCTCTATTTGATGGTAAGGATTATAAACCTGGAGATACATGGGAGATGGAAGGGTATGAAGTTCATGATCTAAGAGCAGTATATGGTATAGAAGAAGGTTTTAGTTTTCCAATAAAAGTTAAATATAAATACCTTGGAAAAGGTGAAAAAGATGGAAGTGAATATGATATAATTTCCATCTTTTATTCAATTTCAGAACGTAGTTCTGATTATTATTCACAATACCCAATATATCCTGTTAAAATAACAGGATATTCTGATCAAACTTTGTATTGGGATAATAGTGTTGGCAGACCATATGCATATGAAGAGGAATTCAGCATCCAGTTTAATCTTTCCAATGGAAGAATTAATGAATTTACTGGTACAGCAGGTGCAAAGGTAACAGAGTCTGAACTGATGGATAAAAATGCTATTGCAAACAGGATTAAAGAAAGACTGGAAAAAGAAAGGCTTGAAAATGCAGTCGTAAATATTGATGAAAATGGAGTAACAATTATTCTTGGAAGTATAAATTTTGGTGCTGATTCTTCGGAATTGAGCTTTGCAGAAAAAAAGAAATTGGATGTAATAGTTGATATTTTAAAGAACTATCCCGAAAGAGATGTTCTTATTGCAGGTCATACTGCTTTTGCCGGAACAGCTGTTGGTCGTCTGGAGTTATCAAAGCAAAGAGCTTCTATGGTTGCCGAATACTTTTTTACTGAAGGAGCAAAGAGAAGAGATCAGCTTTTAATAATTGGAAAAGGAGCAACAGACCCAGTGGCAGATAACAGCACTGTGGAAGGAATGACTTTAAACAGACGGGTTGAAATAACAATTGTCGAGAATTAAAAATTACAAAGGCAGGTAGAGATAAAATGGGAGCATCTGTAGTTTTATATAGAGGAATTGAGAAAACGATTAATAAGCAGGATATTAATCTTGAAGAACAGAAAGATATTATTGTTGATCTTTTTATAAAATCCGGATTTATGCTTCCTGAGGATCTAATGGAAGATCTTTATCAGTTTTATCTGGATACCGGGACAGGTTCTGGTAGTAGTATTATTTCCAAACCAGATCAGCTGAGGGAACTTGCATATCATCTGGTTGATGTTATTGATCTTTTTGACATGGATTATGATGAAAAAAAAGACCCATTAGTTGTAGAAGAGTGGGTAACTATTAAAAACCTGTTTTCAAATTATGCTGATGATATTGATGATGAACTGTTAACATATATTATGCAGTTTGCCATAGAAAAAGGGGCATTCCGGTAGGGAACGGTTTTAAACCGTTCCCTACCGGAAATCACGACCATATTCCCTGTTCCATTAATTGTTTTGTTACAGCCTCTGACCATCCTCTGTTTGCATGGGGGTTTGCCGGGCTTGGGTGCAGAATTGCAGATATTTTATATTTGTCACTGTTTTCCATAGTTTCTACAACTCTTTTGAAATTTTTTTCTGCATATTTGCCAACGCCCACTAAAAATTCCGGATCCATAATTGTAATTACTTTTCTAAGATGATCATCACATATTTCTGTTAAAGGGTCTCTTTCTTTTGCAGGTAGTTTATCCGGAGTAAGATTTTTTCCACTTTCTTCCATAAACACCAGTGGGCAGTAGTTTTCAACATAATGATTCTGGAAAAAAGCTGCTGCTGTTTTATATCTTTCTTCCATTAACCCCCATAATCTTCTTCCACTTACTTCGCTTCTGGGGCAGTCCCATCCCTGTATTGGTCGTTTTGGGTGTGAACTTTCCGGTTGAAAGATATTACCTTCTATTTTTAACCAGTTTTTACTATATGTTAGTTCTCCAAATGGAATACCAGTCTGAGCCATTCCCCATGGGCCTGGATTCATACCAAGAAAGAGAACTTTCTTTCTCCCTGTACCATATTTCTTAATATAATCCAGATGGGTTTCTTTTGCATAAATAAGAGGGTTGTATACGTGGTGTACTTTACCCTCAAAGATTAGTTTATCTGTTTCTGTTGCAAGTATTTCTGTTGCTTCAAGAAGCTGTTTGATTTCATAGTTCATATGATGTCCCTCTGGTAAATTGAATAATACTAATATACAAAAGATAATAAATGGGGATCAATATTTAATGATCGAATAATATGAAATAGATAATAATTTTTAATTATACTTGCGGTTTTAAAGATTAGTGTTATACTAATCTTAGGGGGAATGTTATGGATTTTAAAATTGAAAATTCGCCGGTTTTTACTACGTTGACTGTTTCACTTCAGGTAGGCGAGTCATTTAAAGCAGAAGCTGGAGCTATGGTTTCAATGAGTCCTGGTATAGAACTCAAATCAAAGAAACAGGGGAAAGGACTTGGGGGTATGCTGAAAGCAGCTGTTGGTGGAGAAGGTTTATTTTCTTCAGTTTTTACTGCAGCCAGTGGTGCTGGAGAGGTCGTAATTGCTCCTTCCAGCCCGGGGGATATTATAGGTTTCGATATGTCTGGTAATACTATTCTAGCTCAGAGTGGTGCTTATTTAGCAGGAACTGAAGGGCTTGAATTATCCACTCAGGGTTCGTTTAAAGCTATGATCTCTGGAGAGGGACTTTTTCTTCAGAAAATAACTGGAAATGGTAAAGTTTATCTAAACTCTTATGGTGCCGTTTATGTAAGAGAATTAGCCGCTGGAGAGCATTATATTCTTGATACAGGTCATCTTGTAGCATATGAGGATTCAGCCAGTTATACGTTAAAAAAGGCTGCAAAGGGACTATTTTCAACTCTGGCTTCCGGTGAAGGGCTTGTTTGTGATTTTACAGGGCCTGGTAAACTTTGGATGCAGACTCGTAATCTTAAAGGGTTTGCAAGTCTTATTGCAAACTTAATGCCAAAGAAGAGCTGAACAACCTTAATATAAGTTGATACATCCTCATAAAATCTGTTTCAGGTTATTATGGGGATTGTTTCTCTTAACTATCTTATTCCTAAATTTATATAACCACAAATTTGGTCTACAGGTCCTCTGAACATGTCTGAATGAATTAGTTTTAGCCCTAATCCAGGGATTAGATTTTTTTTGCTTAATTTTAGTGTATCAAATAAGTAGCCTATATTAAGAGAGATGCCAGGTCCAAATTCTACGCTTCCAATATAATCAAGCTTTGTATTTGGTATTAGCATAGATAATCCTGCATCTATTCCCAGGGTTAATCCTTTTTGAAAAGGCATGTATTGAAATCCACCTGATAACATTATTGTATAAACCTGAAATGAGTCAGGTGATGAACTAAATATGTCAATTCCAGTTGTAAGCGAAACAACCCATGCTGATTTTTCGGACATTTTTTTACCATATAAAAAATCCATGCTAATTGGGAATCTAAAAAGAGATTCACTATCCATTGTATCTACAGTTGATTCAATTGTTGGAAAATAAAATGAATATGCAGAGCCTATGCTGAATTGGAAAATATAATTTTTAGATTCATTGGATGCAGTATTTATTTCTTCCTGTGAATAAATAAAACCTGTACAAAGAATAATTAGAAGAAATGAAAGAAAATATCTTCGCATTTTTTAACTCCGGGTCAATTAGAATAGAGAACTAAATACTCTGCATATATTCTATCATGTACTATCCTGCCTATCAATAATATAGAATACTTAATACTGGTTGCAATAAATGTTTGTGTTTGATGGCGTTATGTGGTATCATTTTAATAATAAGGGGGACAATATGCATACTTTGAATATAAGAGGAATTGGTGATTCTCTTTATTCCAGGATTAAACTGGAATCTAAGAACAAAGGACTAAGTATAAATAAATTCCTTGTTGCTGCCATTTCAGGGCTTTTCAGTGAAAAGGATGTATTGGAATATCATGATATGGATGATCTTTTTGGAACCTGGACAAGAGAGGAATACGATGAAGTTGACAATGTGGTAGCAGAATCCAGGGTTATTGATGATGAGCTTTGGAACTAGAAATTGAAAAAAATATTTATAGATACCAATATTTACAGTAATGCAATGAAAGGTAATGAAGGCTCCATAAAGATTATTAGAACTTATGAAAAGATATTAATTTCTCCTGTAGTAATTGGTGAACTTCTGGCAGGATTTAGACGAGGGAATTTAGAAGATAAAAACAGGCGGCAATTAAAGGATTTTCTTTCCAGAAACAGAGTTGTAACAGTTTCTATTTCATCGGACACTTCTGAATTTTACAGCTTTATTCTAAATGAACTAAAAAAACAGGGAACACCAATCCCTGTTAACGATATCTGGATTGCCGCTTCTGTTATGGAACATGGTGCAGGTATTGCTACTTATGACAGTCATTTTAACAATATAAAGGGTTTGATGATAATTACACCTTCTTAAAAACCACAACCCTGAATCCTCTGTATTTACGTGAAGTTATTTGTTTCCACCCCATATCTTTTTTAACTGCTCCGGCAATATTGGAACTTTTTCCTGTTATTATTAATATCCCATTGGGAGCAGTAATGCTTAAGAAACTGTCCAGGATTGTGTCATCAGAGCTGTCTAAGGATATCAGGATAGAATCGTAAGGAGATTGTGTTTCCCTGGTTGATGGGGCGCGATAAATCGGGCCCGTACTCAGTTTTTCGGGACAACAGATGTGTTTTAGTGTCAGGTTATCTTTGCTTACATAGCCAAAAGTATCCAGTAGGTTTTCCCTGCTAATCTTTAGCTGGAGTATATCTCTGGATGCAAGAACTGTTTCTGTTATTTTTTTTCTGTTTAGTAGATGGGTAATGACAGGCAGGTGCCCCTGTCCCGGATTCCAGAATAGTGTTTTACCTGATAAAGCTTGTTTTTCTAATAGATGTGCTGCCAGGTCAACGGGATATGGAATAGTATCAAACCCTGGAATATTATAGACAGATTTAAGAGTGTAACCCAGCTTTTTAAGTTTGAAATTGTTAGTGCCCCGAATATAGCAATTTTTTAAATTCGTTTTATCATTTTCGTCAGCCTTAGTGTCTGTATTATTTATCTTTTTAAAGTGAAAAACGCTGTATTCTCTTGTATCTTCAGAGTAGATCATTTTTGCATCTGTTTTTCTAATTGCATTAAGGATGGTATCCTTAAGGGTTGCTACAACAACAACTACACATATTCCTTCTACAGAGAGATAAGTCAGACTGCTGTTTACAAAATCCTGAAGAACTGTTTCTCCTGCTTTTGCAGGTAAATTGGAAATAATCAGATTCTGTGAGTTCTCTTTAATTCCGTCCAGTGCAAGTTCTCCACTATAGGTAATATCTTTTATCTTGTTTCGTGCGGCATTTTCTTTAGAAAAAGAAAGAGCAAGTGCATCACGATCCTGAAGAGTTATACTAATATCCGGATATTTTTTTTTGAGAGATAATCCTATTACTCCCACACCACATCCCACATCTGTTAAAGATTTAACTTCTGAAAAATTAATTTCTTTGGCAATTGTTTTTAATAGCAGTTTTGTTCCATTATCTATTGAATAGGAACTGAAAAGTCTTTGAGATAGAAAAAAAGAGAGGTTCACTCCGTTAAAACGGAATAGAACCTCTTTATTGGAATATTTTTCTATTAGATTCAACTATTAACCCGTTCGATATATTCTTTGGTTTCTGTATTTATCATTATTTTTTCGCCCTGCTTTATAAAAATAGGGACTTTAACTTCAAGGCCTGTTTCAATTGTTACCAGCTTGGAAGCACCCTGGACTGTATCACCCTTAACCCCGTCAAATGCTTCTGTTACTTCATAGACAACCTTAAAGGGAATTATTATATCCAGTGGTTTTTCTTCCCACATAATTATTTTATAAGTATCTCCATCTCTCATAAGAAGTTTGTAATCTGCAAAACCCTCCATTGGGACTTCAAACTGATCATAGGTTTCTGTATCCATAAAATGAAATGATTCGTCATCACTGTAAAGAAATTGAGACTCTTTATCTTCTACTATAATTTCCTCTATATTATCCTGTGTTTTCATGGTTTCTTTAAGAACCCGTCCAGTTTCAGGACTTTTTAATTTTAATCGAACAAATGCTGAACCCTTTCCCGGATTTACAAAGTCCCGTTCAACTACAATGAATGGTGACCCTTTTATTATAAGCGCCATACCCTTATATATTGCTCCTGCTTTCATATTTTAAAACCCTCTATAATTCGATTTTTTTTCAGCCTAACAGGCTATAAACCTTCCCCCACCATATCAGAAAAGGGAAATAAAATCACCCCTTCGATTGATGTTGCTCCTGTAAGAAGCATAACAAGTCTATCTATGCCAAGTGCAACTCCGGAACAATCTGGAAAGTCCTTATTAAAAATTAAATTATAATTACTGTCAATATCCGGAATTACTTTTGAAGAAGATGCTTTTTTTATATATTCAGTTTCAAAAATATTTTTTACTTTACTGCTTTCTGTTTCTTCACTATAACAATTTGCCAGTTCCATTCCGTTTACATAAAGTTCCCACCTTTCTCTCCAGGGGGTACCTTTTAATTCTTTTGCCAGGCAGAGAATTTGTTTTGGATAATTGTAAAGAACAATAGGTTTATCTTTTGGAAGTTCAGGTTCTATAAAGTTCAAAAATATCCTGTTAAATATATCTTCCCAGGTATCTGTTTTTTCAATATTTAAACTGAGATTTTCAGCTTCTGCTTTTATAAATGCTCTTGTCTGACATTTTAAAAGATCAACAGAGATATATTCTTTAAAAACTTCTTCTATGCTTTTTCTTATAAAAGGAGGCTTGAACCAGGAGGGAGTATTTTCATTTATCAGGGATAAAAACAGATCTTCTGTTGTTCTAATAGAATCCATATAATCTGCTTCCATGGTATACCATTCAAGCATTGTAAATTCCGGATTATGATCCTTTCCAATCTGTTCGCTGTTTCTAAAACTTTTTGTAATCTGATATAAATTTCCGGATCCGTTGGCGATAAGTTGTTTCATAAAAACTTCCGGGGACGGGGTAAGATATAGCTGATAGTCTCCATGGAATTCACTGGAGAAAGTTGTTTCGAATACTTCTATTGTGGATTCCGGTATAAGTTCCGGTGCCAGAATGGGGGTTTCCACTTCTAAATAACCCTTTGTCTGGAAAAAAGATCTAATTTGGCTTAATATATGACTTCGTTCAGCTATAATTTTAATATCCATATGTCGAATATAGCAGAAAACAGGATAAACTAAAATGAATAACTTTGCAGAAAGAATTGCTTCTAAGCTTAAAATTAAAAAAGTACAGGTAGAAACTGTTATAACTTTTCTGGAAGATGGTGCTACCATCCCATTTATTGCCAGGTATCGAAAAGAGGCAACTGGAGAACTGGATGAGGTTCAAATATTAAACATCAGAGATACTCTGGATACTTTTAAGAAGTTTGACAGTAGAGTTCAGGCAATACTAAGGTCCATGATTGAGCAGGATTGTTTAACTCCTGATCTTGAAAATAATATAAAAAATGCTTCAACTATATCTGTACTTGAAGATATCTATCTTCCATTTAAACCAAAGCGCAGAACCAGAGCTATGGCGGCTAAAGAGAAGGGTCTTGATGGCCTGGCAGATTTTATTCTAAAAAACCAGAACTCTCCTTATGAAAAGGAAGCTATTGATTATGTGAATGAAAATAAAGGCGTCTTATTTTCTATTGAAGCTTTAGCAGGTGCAAGAGATATAATTGCAGAAAGGATTAGTGAGGATTCTTTTTTAAGATCAGAAATAAGAGATTATTTTAAAAAATATGCAGAGTTTAGTTCTAAAATTATTAAGGGGAAAGACCAGGAAGGGGCAAAATATATGGCCTACTTTGCCTGGTCTGAAAATGCATCAAGGTCTCCATCTCATAGAATTCTGGCCATTTTTAGGGGAGCAACTGAGGGGTTCCTTCGTTTTCATATACTACCTGATGAAGAGATTGCTTTGAAACTGATAGAAAAACGATATATAAAAGCTGGCATTGGTACAAACAACTGTAGTCATCAGGTTCATACGGCTGTAAAAGATAGTTACAAACGTCTTTTAGCTCCGGCTATGGAAACTGAGATGAAAAATATCTTGAAAGAGAAAGCCGATGCTGAGGCCATAAGAGTTTTTGGTAAGAATTTGGAAGAGCTTCTTTTAGAAGCTCCATTAGGACAAAAACGGGTTCTGGCAGTTGATCCCGGCCTTAGGACAGGATGTAAGGTTGTTTGCCTGGATTCTTCGGGAAAACTTCTTACGAATGATACTGTCTATCTGCTTCCACCTCAAAAGAGAATTGATGCCGCCGGGGCAAAAATAAAGTCCTTAGTAGAAGAATATGATATTGAAGCTATTGCCGTGGGGAATGGAACCGGAGGGAAAGAGGCTCTGGCTTTTTGTCAGAATCTTGAACTGGAGAAAAGTATTATGATTACAGCTGTAAATGAAAATGGAGCATCGGTTTATTCTGCTTCAGAAGCAGGTAGAGAGGAGTTTCCTGACCATGACCTTACTGTCAGAGGCTCTGTCTCCATTGGACGTCGACTAATGGATCCTCTGTCAGAGCTTATTAAAATAGATCCTAAATCTATAGGTGTTGGCCAATATCAGCATGATGTGGATCAGAAAGAGCTTAAACGTTCTCTCGATGATGTTGTAGCATTCTGTGTTAATAAAGTAGGAGTAGAGGTCAATACTGCCAGTTCAAGGCTTTTACAATATGTATCAGGACTCTCTGGCAAGGTTGCTAATGGAATAGTTAAATTCCGGGATGAAAATGGTCCATTCAAATCCAGAGCAGCAATCTTAGATGTTCCTGGTTTGGGAAACAAATCCTATGAACAATCAGCAGGGTTTATTAGAGTCAGAAGTGCAGAAAATGTTTTGGATAATTCTGCTGTTCATCCTGAAAGTTATCATATTGTCGAAAAAATGGCTTTAAGTGCCGGTGTGTCTGTA
The DNA here is from genome assembly GCA_030633365.1 of Spirochaetaceae bacterium. Next base: position 11,597 of record DAOVSY010000005.1, read on the forward strand.
GGAGAACTAATTGAAAATGATTTAGCAATAAAGAATTTGATACCTGAGGATTTTACAGATGAAAAAACCGGGCTGCCAACAATTAATGATATATTAGCTGAACTTAAAAAACCGGGAAGAGACCCCAGGATGAGTTTTTCATTATTCAGTTTTAAAGAAGGAGTAGACTCTCCGGAAGATTTAAAGGAGGGGATGATCCTTCCTGGAATAATAACAAATGTAACCGACTTTGGGGCTTTTGCAGATATAGGAGTGCATCAGGATGGTCTTATTCACATCAGTCAATTAGCAGATAAATTTGTAAAAAATCCAATGGATATTGTAAAGGTAAACCAAAAGGTTATGGTTCGGGTCATAAGTGTTGATCTGGAACGTAAAAGGATTTCCCTTTCCCTAAAAGGGTTATAGGGATATATTGTAGAGACGCCCAATTTGGGCGTCTTTACAATATATAGGGATACATCATGGTTGGGAGGATACACCCGACACACAGGAGACACAATGCAGTCAATAAAACCAGGAGACATAATGCATGGGTTTACCCTTGTTTCTGTTTCTGATCAGAAAGAATATAAGGGAAAAGGATATACCTTTAAACATAACAAAACAGGATTGGAACTTTTCCATTTACATAATGATGATACTGAAAATCTTTTTTCTTTTTCATTTAAAACGCCGGCATATGATAATTCAGGTGTTGCTCATATTCTTGAGCATTCTGTTTTATCCGGTTCTAAAAGATATCCTGTAAAAGATCCGTTTATGGCCTTAATGAAAGGAAGCATGAATACCTTTTTAAATGCTATGACCTACCCTGATAAAACAGTATATCCTGCAGCTTCCCCTGTAGAAAAAGATTATTTTAATATGATGTCTGTTTATGCAGATGCAGTTTTTTTCCCACTTTTAAAAAAAGAGGTCTTTCATCAGGAAGGCCATAGGTTGGAATTTGATGAAGATGGTAATTTAAAAATTGTTGGTATTGTATTTAATGAGATGAAAGGTGCTTATTCAGATCACGATTCTATAGTTGGTGAATGGTGCTACCGGTCATTGCTGCCAGATACTCAGTATTTTTATGATTCCGGGGGTGAACCTGAAGCTATACCGGATCTTAGTTATGAACAGTTTAAACAGTATCATGAAACATACTATCATCCTTCCAACTGTAAAGTGTTTATATATGGGAATATTCCTTCAGAAAAACAGCTGCAGTTCCTGGAAGAAGACTTTCTAAATACTTTTGAATACAAAGAAGTTAATACAAAAATTAGTGAACAGAGTCGATGGCACAAACCTTCTTATATGGAGCTAACCAGTCCTCTAACAGAAAATGAGGACTCTAAAAACAAATCAACAATAGTTGTTAATTGGTTAATGAATAATGTAGGAAATCCTCTTGATCTTCTAAGTCTGGAGGTATTAAGTGAAATTTTATTATCAAATACAGGGTCTCCTTTATACAAAACTGTTGTTGATTCAGGATTAGGTGAAGATTTATCGCCAGTAAGTGGCCTTGAAACTGATTTGAGGGAGTTGATTTTCTCCGTCGGTATTCGTGGGACAGATCCTGATAAAAAAGAGTCTTTTGAAAAATTAATTGAAGATGAGTTAACCCTGCTTTCAGAAAAAGGACTTCTTTCTGATTCTGTAAAAGGTGCATTAAAGAGAGTTGAATTCCGAAGCAGGGAGATTAAGGGTGGAGCTCCTTTTGGTTTGAGACTAATGGGAAAATCTCTTAGAGGCTGGCTTCATGGTCACACTCCGGAAACAACCCTTGAATTTACAAAATGGATGGAACAGTTAAAAGATAGTGTTAAAAATGACAGCAGATACTTTGAGAAGCTGATAAAGAAATTATTTTTAGATAATAAACACCGTACAACAATTATTGTCCGCCCTGATGTAGATCATATTAAAAGACAAGAGGAAACTCTCAAGTCTCGTATTAATAAAATAACAAGTATAGTTGATGAAAATAGAGATGTTCAGATAAGAGAAGAAAACAGTGCCTTACATGACTTCCAGGATACTCCGGACAGTGATGAAGACACTTCAAAGATTCCTTCTTTATCCATGGATGATCTCCCTGATGATATTACATATATTGATACCAGTTTTTCATCTATTGGTAATATTCCAGTTTACTCTCATGATCTATTTACAAATGGAATTGATTATGTGGATTTCAGTTTTGAAATTAAGGGGCTAAGTGAGGAAGAAAGTAAATATCTGCCACTTTTTACTAAAATGATTACAACAGGATCTTTGCCTGATATCCCTTATGATGAAGTTGCAAGACTTTTAACTCTAAATACAGGTGGATTTGGTTCTTTTATTGAGTCTGCAGTTGTACATCCCAATAGAGATCAAATAAAAGATTTTATATTTTTCAGGGTTAAATTCCTCGAGAATGATTATAAAAAAGCTCTTGATCTAATATTCAGGCTGTTTATAGAAAGTAGTATATCTGAAGAAAAAAGATTAAAAGATGTTTTGATTGAGATGAGAAATGATTATATTTCTGCCATAATACCTTCAGGGAATGCTTTTGCCAATCTTCGGGCCAGCAGTAGATTAAGTGAAACTCTCCGAAGGGAAGAACGGTGGAGGGGTATAGATCAGCTTCTTTTCTTAAATGATTTGAATGGAAATCTTGATTCTGGTAGTATAAAAAAAATTGGGAAAATACTGGAGACAATTAGATCCAGAGTTCTGGGCAGTCAAATGTTAAGCCTCAATGTAAGTGCTTCGGGTACTGAAATATCAAAGGTTAAGGAATATCTTGAAACGATATTGATGAAATTTCCGACAGGCAGTAAACTTTCAGTAAATCCAGATCAAAGTATTGCTTCTGAGTTCAGAAATCAGGAGGCACTCGTTATTCCTTCACCTGTATCCTATCTGGCACAGGCTTTTAGATCCTCTTTAATTGAATCGAAAGAATATGGTTCGGAATTACTTCTTTCTCATATTCTAAGAACTGATTATCTATGGGAAAATGTAAGAATGAAGGGGGGTGCATATGGTGCATCGGCATCTGCGAATGGTATGGAAGGTATTTTCAGTTTTTCTTCTTACAGAGATCCTAATATTGAAAAAACAATAGCTGCATTCAGAGAGGGACTGGAACTTCTTGCAAAGGATAGCACCAAAGAGGATATTATTACAAAGGCAATTATTACAATTGTTGGAAAGGATATGCGTCCTCAATCTCCTGGAGAAAAAAGTATAATAGGATTTATAAGAAAATTATATAATATTACAGATGAAATGAGGAAAACCAGACGAGAATCAATTATGGAAGTAGATTCTGATTTACTTAAAACAGCTGCTGCCAGACTATTGATGGAAATGCCCAATTCGTCTCTTGTTGTTCTGGCCGGCAGGGAGAATCTGGATACAGCTTCCAAATCTTTAAAGGATATAATGGTAAATAGTATAAATTTACCATTATAATGGAGATTAAATGGCTTCTGCTAATGATTCACAAATAGAAAAATACAAAAATCTGGCTGCATGGCAGGAAAAAAAGATTCTTGAAAGTAAAAGAGAAATTGAAGATCTAAAAATTCTCTATGAAAATGTAGTTGAACACAGTACTCTTAACGAAGATGAACTTGAGAAAGCAAATTTAGAAACAAAAGAGTTATTAAACTCTATGAAAAAATATCTTTCTTCCCAACTATTTAATTCTATTGTAAGAGCACCATCTAAAGATCTGGACTTATCATATAAACGCAAAAAATTTACTATCTTCTTTTCTGATATTGTTGGGTTTACCCAGATAACAGATATGATTGAACCTGAAGCACTTTCCAGTCTTCTTAATGAATATTTGAATGAGATGTCCGAGATAGCTGTAAAATATGGTGGTACTATAGATAAGTTTATTGGTGATGCTATAATGATATTTTTTGGGGATACTGATTTTAGTGATGAAGACGAACCAGGAAAGCAATGTATTAGAATGGCTCTTGAAATGAAAAAGAAAACAGAAGCTCTTAGTGAAGGATGGATAGCCAAAGGTTCTCCCAGCCATTTAAAAATCCGGATGGGAATAAATACAGGGTTTTGTACTGTTGGTAATTTTGGAAGCAGTAACAGAATGGATTATACAATAATAGGTGGGCAGGTCAATATTGCATCCCGTCTTGAAAAAATATCTGATGAAAACTCTGTTACAATCAGCAATTCAACTTATAAACTGGTAAAAGATATAGTTGTCGTTGAACCACCTGTAAGTAAGTCCATTAAGGGAATAAGTCATCCTATTGAAGTTTACAAAGTTATTAGATTAAAAGATGAGGAAGAACAATCAAAAAGTGAATATTGCATAACAATTGATAACGGTTTTGTTCTTAAACCCATAAGTTTTGATAAAAACTATACTTCAGAATCTGAAAAGGGAATCATTGTAAGTTCACTTGAATTAGCTTTAGATTGCATCAGGAAAAAATAATTTCCACTTTACCATACAGTTTTTGAAAATTACTTAGAGATTTAACCTGCCAGGGTATTGTGTTACTTCCTTTTATTGAAATATCCTTATCAAGTTGTCTCATCTTTATTATAAATAAACTTAAAGAAGAAATCCCTGAACTATTCAGGAATACAAGATCTTTCATATCCAGGGTTAAAGGCAGTCCTGTTGTTTCATTAGCTGCTTTGGTTAGAAGTTCAAAAATTTCTCTATACTCATCCTTGTCCTGAAGACGAAGGGTTCCTGACATTTTTACGAGTCTGTCCTTTTTCTTATATTCAATTGTATAATTATCCTGTTTAATTTCCATTTATTAACCTCTATTCTAAATTTAACTTAAATGTAACAGCAACATTATTCATCTCTTTGCTGTCTTTATAAAAATCGAAATTAGTTTCAACCTGGTAATCTTTTTTTATTAGGATTAAACCAATTCCCGATTCACTTTTATTATCGGATTCTTCTACTATTTTATCAAGAAAAAGCTGATCCAGGTCATGTGAATATAGTTTTTTACAAATTTCTATAAAAGTTGTTTTCCTATGTTGGGGTATAGTATTAGTTATTCTGCATATCAGATCATTGGATCTTTTTTTCACTATTATTACTATCGGTTGAGAGTTGTTTTTTGTAAATTTTACTGCATTCTCTATAAATTCATTAATAACCGTAGAAATTAGATTATGAGAAGTCTCGTTTTCAAAATAAGAACCAAAATATTCTGCTATAAAATCTGAAAGAGAACTTGCTCTTGCCCAGTTATCAAAAATATCGAGAGGAAGAAAACTGAATGTAAATATGCTTTCCATATTTTTTTCAAATTCAATTTTATCTCCTATAATTATCCGTTCTTCCATATCTTTCTTCCTTATACCTTTTTTTTAATTATCATAATTGACATATCGTCATATACTTTTTCATGTCCCATATAAATCAGACAACTTTTTATTATAGTGCTTCTTATTGTATCTGCACTCTTTTTTCGTACAGAAAGGGCTGCATTAATTATACCCTCTTTTCCAAATTCCACATTATTACTGTTCATAGCTTCAGTTAGTCCATCTGTGTACAGAATCATAATATCATCATTTTTTAATTCAAATGTTAGTGTATCCAGATAACTTTCTACATTTTCTTCAAGACCTGCATACATACCATAATCCTGAGATGAAATGTCTCTGATATCACCGTTTGCACTGATTATAATTACAGACTCATGCTGTCCGGTAAGTATAAATTGACCTTTACCCATATACTTTAGTATTAAAAGTGTCATTATTCTGTGGTCAGATGTTTTATGTCTGAAGTCATAGAGTAATTTATTTATTATCTCAAAAATTCTTTTAATATTATTTTGTTCAATTTGACTTAGTGCACGTATTGCTGTATGAACCATCATCATTATAAGACCTGAATGAAGGCCATGATCTGTAACATCCCCAATTGTGATTATTCCTGTGTCATTGAAAGAAATAGTATCATAGTAGTCTCCACCCACTTCATCCGCCGGAATCATCCTGCAAGAGATGTCCAGATCTTTGAAGTTTGAATATTCTTCTTTCTGAGGGAGAACAAGGGTTTGTATATGCTTTGCTACATCCAGTTCTGTGGTAAGATGTATATTTTCATATTTAAGCTTTTCATTTAAATCTGCAATTTTTACGTTAGCAGCTCTCAGACTGTACCTGAAAAAAAATTCTCGTTTTCTGATTCTAAATTGGGCGATTTTAAATGCTAATGCAACAATACTTGCACTGCCTATATTTATAAGTGTCATTCTAAAGGCCACATCAGCATAAAACCCTGAACTGAAGTAGATAATTAGATAATAGATGAATGAAATCAATACAACTGATATTGTATATATAAGAGATAATGGAAGTAATCCACAACCAATTATAGACAAAAAAATCCAAAATAGCAGTGTAGAACTCTCATTATTCATAACCCCACTTAAATGTGCAGCCATAAGACTGGTACCTAAAAACAATAAAAATGCAAAAAACTGTCCATATTTTTTTAATAGTGGTATGAATGAAGAAATTACTACAATGCCTCCAAGTAAAATTGCATACATTCTGCCTACCAACATTTGGTTGTATACATCTGGGAAACTTATCTGGTCACTGAACAATAACAGGATAATTGGAATTACTGTACTAACCGGAGCTACTACTTTATTAATTTTCCAAAGAGATTCAGCTTGTTCAAGATTGTATTGTAACTTAAGTTCAGGAGATTGTGCTGCAAAATTATCTTCCATATTGCTTTCCTATTTATACCTGAATATTTTATGATGACGGTTTTTTAGTTCAGAGATCTTATCCGTTACAAGGAGATTCCACATCCCTCCAAAATCACTGTATTGTAATTTGATTCCTGTTTCTTTCATTATAAACTTATTTTTGTAATAAGTGCCAGTGTATTCGTCATCATCATCATACGTTGTCCATACACTGTCAAAATGTGCAATTGTGGTACCATATTGTGTTAGATATTCCATCATTTGTTTGAAGGCCATTATTCCTTTTTTACCCGCAGAGAATATAGCCATTACCTCTCCAATTCGACTATCTTCTCCTGGAATAGTAAAATGTATTGATTCTTCTTTTCTACCACCTGCAATAGTAGCAAACATGAATGGACAACAATGATCTGGTGTACGGATTACTATTCGGGCTAAACTTAATATTTGATTTTCTTTATCATAGACTGCAAAATAATCACAATTTAAATCAAAGGGCTTTACTACATCAAGATCATAATTTAGATCCTTATAATAGTAAAATTCTCTTGCATACTGATGACATCGTTTTATTTCATCGGGAAGTATTACTTCTCTAAGAGTAAATCCATAACTAAATTCAATAATTTCAAGAGGGCGTTTTACAGAGTGTATAATTTGTATGTTTTCCTGTTCTTTAATATCAATATCTATAAAACCAGCTTTGTTTAGTAGAATTGTCATTCTTTTTATATAGCTGTCATCAATTTTTCCGTTATAAGTATTTATAAGTTTTAATTTACCCTCTCTGTAGAGCATTAGCCTTATTTGTGAAAGTATGTAAAGATTTTCTTTTTTATCGGGAGTTTCTTTTATAAGATCATCAAATGTTTTTGTTATTAGATTATTCATAATTAAATGGCCAAGATCAATGGTAAGTTCCAGTTCCGGTATTGAATCAAATTCAATATCAGAGAAATCAAAATTAGTACTATCGATTTTTAGTAGTGTATTTGAATTTAGCATTACACCAGTATACTGGAAAAAATAGAAATGAAAAGAAGAAAAAAAGTAGCTATATTGAAATTTTTATTGTTTCATTTCATTAACAGTTTTAATTAGTAGTCTGGGATTATCTGTCATAACAGTATCTACTCCCATTTTAAATAATCGTATCATGTCCTTTTTATTATTAATTGTCCAAAGGTGTACCTTAATTCCTCTTTTGTGGAAAATTTTTATAAGAGATTTTGTAAGGACTCTGGTCTTATCCTCGTATTCAGGAATTTGTGCAGCATCAGCTGCGAACTTTCCATGGAATCTGAGAAGTCCGGTTTTATTTAATATAACTATTTTGTAGATTTCTGAATGTGAAAATGAACTTGCAATTTCCGGAATATGGATTCTGATCTGTTTAATTATATCATCATGAAAACTTGCACCCAGTACTCTGTTTTGTGCATTATTTGCTCTGATTATTTTTGCGAATTCATAAACCAGATTTATATTATTATCTTTAAGGTCAATGTTAAATCTCATTTCAGGCAGAGCTTTTAATGCTTCATCTAAAGTTAAAATTTTAACCCCTTTTCCTCTAAAGGGGAAAGTCTGCCCACCATCTCTTGTAAAGATATAACCTGCATCTACAGTCATTAACTCTTTGTAGGTCTTATTTCCAACAAGATCCTTATCTCCGGTTAGTCGTTCAAGAGTGTCATCATGCCATATAACACATACTCCATCGCTACTAAGATGGATATCTGTTTCCAGGCAGTCAACTCCAAGTTCAGCAGCACTCTTAAAAGCCTGAAGGGTATTTTCCGGAAAAAATGCAGAATCTCCTCTATGAGCAACCACTTTTAGAGCATTTTTAAAATATTTGTGATCCATTTTGATACAATAATTCAGAATAGATTATCAATCAAGTTGATCTTTATTAAAAAATATATAACATTACTTGAATTGATAAGCAGATCCTTAAGGAATGGGTATATAAATGACTGGAAAGATATTCGTAATTGTTGAATCACCGACTAAAGCAAAAACTATTCGTAAATTTCTACCTGATAATTATATTGTTGATGCCAGTATTGGCCATGTCAGGGACCTTCCCAAGTCTGCGGCAGATATACCAAAAAAACTGAAGAGTGAAGAATGGACCAAGCTTGGAATTGATGTTGAAAATGACTTTAAACCTCTTTATGTGACTCCCAAAGGGAAAGGTAAAATTGTCAGGGAGTTGAAAAAGAAACTAAAAGAAGCTGATTTACTTTTACTTGCAACTGATGAAGATAGAGAAGGGGAAAGTATTTCCTGGCATCTTGTAGATATTTTAAAACCAAAAGTTCCTGTTAAAAGAATGGTTTTTCATGAGATAACTAAAAAAGCAATAACAAGAGCTCTTGAGACTGGAAGGGAGATAGATATAAACCTTGTTAATGCCCAGGAAACAAGAAGAATACTTGATCGACTTTATGGTTATACTCTTTCTCCGTTAATATGGAAAAAAATATCCTATGGCCTTTCTGCAGGAAGAGTTCAATCTCCAGGGTTAAGACTTATTGTAGATAGAGAAAGAGATAGGATAAAATTTAAAAAAGCAGTCTACTGGGATCTTTCAGCAGTTATTTCTCCTGGGCCCGGGAGAGGAAAGGAACTTTTTGAAGCAAAACTTGAATCTGTAGATAATAAACGGGTATCAACGGGAAAAGATTTTGATCCACTTACAGGAAAAGTTCTTGAAAATAAAAACGTACTGATTCTTGATGAAAAATCAGCAAAGACCCTTGAAGACACACTTATAAAGGGAAACTGGAAAGTTAGTTCTATTGGAGAAAGATCATTCCTTCAAAAACCCTCTCCTCCTTTTATTACCTCCACACTACAGCAGGATGGAAATAGAAAGCTTAGAATGTCAGCCAGAGAAACAATGAGAACGGCTCAGCATCTTTATGAACAGGGATTTATTACATACATGCGTACAGATTCTCCAACTTTAAGTGCTGAAGGTACTGGTGGAGCTATAGAGAGCGTTAAAAGGCTCTATGGAGATAATTATCTTACTGAAACACCCCGACAGTTTTCTTCAAAGTCCAAAGGGGCTCAGGAAGCTCATGAGGCTATACGACCTGCTGGTGAAATTTTTGTTCATCCAGATGATACAGGTTTATCAGGCAGAGAACTGGCTCTATATTCATTAATATGGAAAAGAACCTTAGCTTCCCAGATGAAAGCTGCTGAGAAAATTTCCACAACTGCAAAAATTGAAGCTGACAATGCAATCTTTTCTGCAACAGGAACAAGAATTGCTTTTCCTGGATTTTTGCGTGTTTATGTAGAAGGAAAAGATGAACCCGATGCTGCTTTAGATGATAAAGAAACATTTCTTCCGGAACTCAAAGAGGGGCAAGGAGTAGTTCTGGATAAACTTAGCTCAATTAAGCATGAAACAAAGGCTCCGGCAAGATACACAGAGGCAGCTTTGGTAAGTCAGCTTGAAAAAATGGGAATTGGACGTCCTTCTACATATGCTTCAATAATTAATACACTTTTCGATCGACAATATATTAGACGTCAGGGAACTGCTCTGGTTCCCACTTTTACTGGTTTTGCAGTTATTCAGTTACTGGAAAATCATTTTAACTATCTAATTGAATATAGTTTTACTTCGGAGATGGAAAGTGCTCTTGATGAAATATCATTAGGAAAAGTAGATCGGATAAAGTATCTGGAGAAGTTTTATCTTGGGAAAAATGGTCTTAAAGCTCAGGTTGAAAATAGAGAAAAAGAGATAAAACCCGAGGATGCCAGAACAATAATGCTTCCTCACCTTGGACCTATTCCAGGAGTTAAGGTAGGAAAATACGGCCCCTATTTTATCCAGGAGCAGGAAGGAGATAAAGACAGTATTCATGCTTCCATCCCTGAAGAGATTGCACCTGCTGATCTTTCGGAATCTTATATTCTTGAAATTATAGAACTTCAGAAAAACGGTCCTGTTCCCATTGGTACTGACCCTGAAACAGGTAAGAATATTTACTGTCTTACAGGACGTTATGGTGCATATTTTCAGTTGGGTGAAAAAACTGATGATGTTCCAAAACCAAAGAGAGCCAGTTTACCAAAAGGAAAGAAACCAAAAGAAGTTACTATGGAAGATGCTCTCAGGCAGCTTAGCCTTCCAAGGCTTGTAGGGATGCATCCGGACACAGGACTTGAAGTAAGAGTTAATGAAGGACGTTTTGGACCTTATATTGCACATAATGAAGAGTTCAGGTCATTAAAAAAAGATGATGAGCTGTTTTCTGTTACTCTTGAAAGGTGTATTGAGATTCTTGCAGAGCCTAAAAAAGGCAGAGGTGGTTCGACAGTATTAAAAGATTTTACGGGTGATAAAAAAACTTCTTTAACAATTATTGACGGCAGATATGGACCATATATAAAGTATGGTAAGAAAAATATAAAACTCCCAGATGAGAAAAAAGATAAAAAAGTTATTGAAGCATTAACAGTAGAAGAGGTCATGGCAATAGTTAAGGACGCATAACCGAGCAGGAACGAAGTTCCGACCAGGTCAAGGATGCAAGCTAATTTCTGGAATCCAGCCAGTTGCCAATAATATTCAGAACATCATCTTTTTCGGGTTCATTTAAAATTTCATGGTATAAATTATCCAGTATTTTTATTTCCTTATCTTTCGAACTGATATTTGAATATATAATTTGACTGCATTCAGGATTAACAAGAGGATCTTTTTCTCCATGTAAAATTAGTGTTGGAACAGATATTTTTGAAAGGAGATCTTCTGTAATTAATTCTTCAGATCTAAGCATTTCACGACCCATTCTGGCTCTTACTTTTCCATTGTAGTTATAAGGATCATTTTTATAAGTTTCGACCACTTCAGGGTCTTTTGATATGCCTTCTACAGCAAAAGTAACTAATGGCAGATATGGAGCAAAAAAGGCTATAACTTTTGAAATTGATTTAACAAAATTAGAAACACCACCATCAATCCTTATAGATGCCCCTGAAAGTATAAGACCTTTAAGATTCTCTCCTGCTCCTGAAGCCAGAATTGTAGATATGGCTCCCCCCATTGAGTGACCCAGAAGAAAAACTGGTATGTTTTTTTCAGTGTCCTGCATTTTTGAAAGGACACTAAGCAAATCTTCTACAAAAATCCTAAAATCCGGAACATCAGCTTTTATTCCCATTGATCTCCCATGACCATGGTGATCGGGCGCATAAACAGCATAATTTTTATCTGTAAAATACTTTGCAGTATAATTATATCTTTCAGAATGTTCTGCATATCCATGAGCTATCAGGATTACCCCTTCCAGCTTGATATCAGAATTATCTGGTGTCCATGTTCTAAAAAATAGTTTTCTTCCTTTGTTTCTTTCCAGATAAGCTGAGCTTTGTTTCATTCTGTTCCTTCTTTTTTATTGAGTTCTTTATTTTTGTACATATTACTATCAGCAGTTTTAACCAACTCCTGAAAACTGGCACCTTCATCCGGAAAACTAGCAATACCAAAACTGAACTTGATTTTATAATCCACATTTTCTGTTTTTAAAGGATTATCATCAAGTTCTTTTTTTATTTCTGAAATTCGTTTTTCTACATTTTCTGTATTTGATTTCCTAAATAAAGCAATAAACTCATCACCTCCAAAACGGGCAAAAACATCACTTCCACGAATAGAGTTGCTTATAGTTCTGGAGAACTCCTGTAAAACTTTATCTCCACAGGCATGCCCATATGTATCATTTACTAATTTAAAATTATCCAGGTCGAACAGGACAATATGTAGTGGCTCTTTGTATCTGACTGCCTCTTCAAAAGCTATTCGTGCAATCTCTTCAAAGAAGTGACGATTGTGGATATTTGTCAAACTATCAAATTTTGAGAGTTGAATTGCTTTATTTATTAATCTGCTGTTTTTTATAACTATTGCCATTTCACTTGTAAAGTATTCCATCATTCTAAGATCATCTGTATTAAAAGCATTGGTTGAACGGCTGTCCAGACATAATACACCATAAATTGTATTATCTATTAAAATTGGTGCGCCTAAGGAGCAAGGGTATTCGTTAGATCCTGAGGACTTAAATAAGTCGCTGTTAGTTTCATGGAAATGATTTTTATTAAAAGCTATTTTATCCCTGATAATTACTGGTTTAAATTCCTTTTCTTTATTTAATATATACACAAAAGTATCTTCAATTTTAATACTAATTTTCTGAAGTTCTTCTAAATTCATACCCATTGCAGATACAAACTTGGCAGAGCCGTCACTTTTAGGAACCATTACAGATCCTGCATCACTGTCATCAATAGTTTCAATAGCTGTTTTTAGAATCTCATCAAGTATAATTTCTGTTTTTTTAGCTGTAACAATCGAGTGATTAAGATTTATAATTGTGTTTTGTAATTTTCTACTTTTGCTGATATAATCCCTGTCATTACACGCTGCTTCAAGAAACGTATTCTGATTTTTTAATAAAAGATTAGTGTATTTTAAAATTTTTATTGGGTTGGATAATGTGAAATTTGAAATATTTTCAATCTTTAGTAAATCTTCTTTATCCAGAGTTATATCATTTTTTGAAATATCTTTTAAAGTTTTTTGAAATATTATAAGAAGTGCTTTGAATTTTTTTCTTATAATTAAGAAAAAAATTAGCATGACAATAAAAAGCGATATAGACTGTATTAATGCATTTAGTGGAAATCCAATTATAGAGGTAATAGAAGTAACTAAAATTAAAAGAGTTGTAAGTCCAAGATATACCAAAACAAAACTATTTTTCAACACAAACTTATACTAGTGATCTCAGGCTATGTAGTCAAGTTTTTTATTATTGTAAAGTCCTAATGAACGTACTTTAGGGCATAAAAAAAAGACCGGAATTAATTCCGGTCTTAATGAGTCGGGAGCGACGGGGATCGAACCCGCGATCTTCGGCTTGACAGGCCGACGCGATAACCAGCTTCGCTACGCCCCCTAACAACGTATAGCAAAATGCCCGATTTTGAGACTTTTGTCAAGTAG
>DAOVSY010000426.1 GCA_030633365.1 Spirochaetaceae bacterium
CTGTCAAAGTTCGTATAGATACAAAACTGGAACTGGAATACTGGAAAGCCGGTGGTATTCTGAACTATGTTCTCTTTTCGTTTATGAAATAATCAAGAAACTATTTCACCAATATAAAAGTAAAATTAGTGTTTACCCTATACTACAGGTTATGGAATTTAAAAAAATAATAGATTTACAACCCAGAGAAAAATTAATACTTTATGGGGCAAAACATTTAGCAGACAAAGAACTCCTTGCAATACTACTGGGAACCGGGATAAAAGGTAAAAATGTTACAGCACTGGCAGAGGAAGTTTTAAAAGTACTAGATGAAAACAATTATAAGACAGGTATCAAAGATTTATTATCAATCTCCGGCCTTGGAAAAGCAAAATCTTCTCTAATAACTGCATCTCTGGAACTATCAAGAAGAATACTTTGTCCTGACAGGAGAAAAATAGCGGCTCCTGCAGATGCTCTTCCCTATATTAGTCATTACTCAGACCGTAAACAGGAACATTTTCTATGTCTCTCCCTTAATGGTGCCCATGAAGTTATACATTCAAGAGTTGTTTCCATGGGTTTAGTAAACCGGACCCTTGTGCATCCAAGAGAAATTTATTCTGATCCATTAAAAGACAGAGCCGCTGCAATCGTTATTGCACACAACCATCCCTCTGGCAACATAGAACCAAGCCAGGAGGATATTGAAATTACAAGAAGAATAAAAAATGCAGGTATTATTCTGGGAATAGAACTTCTGGATCATATTATTTTTACAGATAATGCCTACTATAGTTTTTTGGAGGAGGGGAAGATATGAAGCCTTTCTTTTCAAGTAATTTATATTTATAATGGAGGAATGAAAGATATGGGATTAAGAAAAGAAAAAACTGATCACAAATTCACATACAAGGAGTACAGCTCCTGGCCGGATAATGAACGATGGGAACTGATAAACGGCGTTGCCTATGATATGTGTGCAGCACCAACAAGAAAGCATCAGGAATTAAGCTTCGAATTGGCGGTTCTGATTGGTGGATATCTTAAGGGAAAGGGATGCAAAGCCTATACTGCACCTTTTGATGTCTTTCTTCCAGGTTATATTGATCAGGATACAGATGATATAACAACTGTTGTACAACCGGATTTATCAGTTATTTGTAATCCAGTCAAATTAATTGATAAAGGATGTCTTGGTGCTCCTGATTTAATTATTGAAATACTGTCCCCCTCTACTTCAAAAAAAGACCTTAATGAAAAATTCCAACTCTACGAAAAGCATGGAGTAAAGGAATACTGGATTGTTGATCCAGGTAATAAATACATACAGGTTTTTCACTTACTTACAGAAGGAAAAAATACTGGAAAATATGATGATGGAACACTGGTTCCACCTGCAAACTGGCGGGAGGATAAGAACACTATTGCTGAATCTGTTGTGCTTAAAGGGTTTACAGTGGATGTTAAGGAACTGTTTGATTCTTTGGGGTAAAAGTACTTGCCATTTCCAAGTTGAAATAAATTTACATATTAGAAGAATACTCTCAACATTAGAAGAATCAGACAACATCATAAATAGAGTTACTCGGGAAGCCAATAACATACGAAATTTTGATGAGTAAAAAACAGAATTTGAAGAATTGATGGGTAGAGAAAACGCAAATAAAATTCCTTACCTGATGGAATAATATTCAAACTCTACCGATTATAAACTTGACATTTATTTACTTAATATTAGAGATTCCTGTTAACAATGCCTATCCTTACGGCACATACCCCATTAAATGAATGAGGGGAAGTTTCATAATTCTGTATGTGTCAGCATAAAAGAAAGCGTTTGATCAATAATATTTCTTGTTTCCGTGGAATCTTGACCAACTTCAAAAGCATGATGTCCTGTATTATGATGTATATGAGTAATGGGATTTCCCTGTTCACGCATTTTACTAATAAACTTTTCAATTCTTGCCATATCAGTAGATCCATCATTTTCTGCAGTTACAATCAAAATGGGTACTTCAGGATCTTGACCGGAATATGCAGTTAAATTTCCATAATAAAACACTGCGAAAATGGCTGAGGGGCTCGGAATACCATTATTATCAGGTCGAAGACTTTTTACAGCAATATCGCAAGCATCACTACTGGACCAGATTCCAATTTCATCTCCATTAAGTCCATATTTTTTGCCTTTTTCCCTGATCCATTCAACTAGTACGATAAGATCTTTTTTTGGGAATTGGCCAGTATCATGAGCAAGAACAACAAATCCCAACTCGGCAGCACTTTGGGCCCAACCAAGCGCCTGTCCTGTATATCGGTAAGGGACTCCATAGTCTTTTTTCATCAAAACGTCTGACAAACCTAATAAAACCAATACAGGCCTGACTTCATTAAAATCCATATCTGGTGGATAATAGATATCTACAACCTTTTCTTCATTATAAGTGAAAGAACCTACTCTAACTTCAGATGTATCGGTCATCAGAACATGGGCACCCCCGGCACCAGCACCAAGCGGCTGTATCATTTCAAAGTGCTTTTCCCAGCTTACAAGGTCACTTTCTTTCATACCACCTGCACAACCAATTCCTACTATAAGAAATGCCAGTATTGAACCAACAAGGAATCTTTTTAACATTCTAAACAAAATAAGCCTCCTATGAAGAGCTTATAGTTTTATTGTCTAAATTAAACCTGTTGCTTATTATTTGATGTGATTCTACTTTAGTTTTTACATTACATTTACTATAATTATGCCCTTTTACCAACTATAGCATATTTTATTTGATTTTACAAATTATATGCTCTATGTGGCTTTTTCGACTAAAAATGGGTCCCAAAGATGCAGGGTTGAGCAGCAAGCTTGTTTGCGACAGTTTATAGTTAATATATTAGAAAAGAATTTTTTTTAATTAGAAAATCTGATACAGCACAAAAAGCTGTTAGTATTCTCAAAGAAACTATGCAATAATTAGAGATATAAAATTATAATAGATAGGCGATTAATAAAAGAGGTGTTTTATGTATGTAATTATACCCAA
>DAOVSY010000356.1 GCA_030633365.1 Spirochaetaceae bacterium
ATGTTTACCATTTTCCTTTACGCCATCTTTTTGCTGTGAGTTTATCTAAGCGTCTACGATATTTTTTAAAATTGTGTTCTTGATCGTTTTTTACTATATTAAATAAATCCTCGGAAAGAACTGCTCCTATGGCGTGAATGGCCTCGTGCCGACTTAAGCCCTGTCTAATGAGTTTTGATATTGTTGCAGGAACGGAGTCTACTTTCAATGCAAGTTGATTTTCAACAATTACATGAATCACTGAATGCATATTTTCTGCTCTTTCTTCTTCAAACTCGGTTCCAGCTGCTTCATGGGATTTTCGAACCAGGTCGATTCGTATTGACTCATCAAGTTCTAACCATTCTTCTGGAGAAGGAGTCTGTGATGGATGGTAGTTTTCCATAAAATTATTGTTCCTCCTCTTAAGAATTTAACGAGCCCACCTTTGTGAGATATAGTCGGTAGCATCTTGAATATTCAAGTCTCGGGTTCCACCGCCTGTTCTTAGATAAAACTTAGCTTCTTTATTCTGCTTATAGAATACAGGGTAGGGGGATGGGGTGATTATTATTCTACAGGCATATTTTCCATCAATAAGATGAAACAGAACATGAATATGCTGACAAAAATTGGTTCCCAGCGTTGATGATATTGTAGTCATCAAGAGTTGTTCATATCCATCGGTATCCTTTCTGCGCAAGGTTTTAAAATCGTCTTCCAGGCCCAGGATTTCACCCTCATCAGTCACACCAATCAACAAAGTGCCTCCGGTATAACTATTCATAAAACCTGCCAGGGTTTTTATAACAGCCGTTTCTAAATTCTTATTGGTGCATTCCTGTTGATAATCCCAGCGGAACGATGATTTGAATTCCAGTAACGGGCCTTCTCCCTGCTGAATGGTTGATTTTAAGTCGCGCTGTAATTCATCGGTTAACTGTTCGATTTGAGCCAGTTTTCTATGCAGCTGTCCATAAATCCATGCTAAAACAAGTCCAAATACTATGCCTACTTTTGCTAAGAACCAGGTTTTAATTGGCGTATGGCCTTGTAATGATTCGATCAGGCGTCCATAAATATAATCAAATGAAGATATGTTTTCTACACCATGTTCATGATAATAAATAAAGTCATAAAGTGGATAAAAAATTAAAACACCTGTTAAGGCACCAATTAAAGCCGCTGATAAATACAATCTCAATTGCAAGGTAAGCACTTTTAATATTAAGCTGATATACCTTTTCATATTATTTTTGAGTGCGCGCGGATGTAGACGTGTTTTTTTGCAAACGCTGCTGCAGTTTTTCGAATGCAGATTTCAGGCTAGTATCCATGACCGCCAGCTGGTTCATGGCTACAATGACTCTGGCAAGCTGTGGAAATCCGGTCTTGGATGAGGCTGCAAGATAAATAGGCTGAATATAGAGTATATGTTCTTCAACGGGCATAACGATCATTCGACCTCTGATTACTTTTGAACCGGCTTGATTCCATAGCGAGAACTGTCTGGATATTTCAGGTGTTTGATCAATAATCCCGGCGACTTGAACGGGACCTTCTATTTGCACATCTATAGGGAGTTTATAAGCAACTATATCTGCCTGGTACTGATTGTCGCAGTCGTCACTTAAAATGCAGCCTGCGATGTTGACGAATGCCAGGTTATCTCGCTGATAAGGGGAAAATGTTTCTACCAGTACAAATTTTTGTTGAAAACTTTGGTGCTTTTCTTCCAACGGATCGAATGTCAGGTAAAAAGGCATGATAGCTTCATTATGTGCCAATTGCAGACGTTCATTTTGCTGGAAAAAAATCTCCGGCTTATCCTGGTGATAGCGTGCAAAAATATTCATTTGTAATCGAAACAGTGTTTTTGGATAGCTGAGATGTGTGATGAATTCTTTTGGTATGCTTTCGATATCTTTAAACAAGGTTGGGTAAGCCTTGTTATAGGTATTAATCACTGGATCGGTTTTATCTACGATATAGAAGTCTACCGAACCGTTGTAGGCATCAACAATTATTTTTACCGAATTTCTGATGTAATTAAAGCTTTTCTTTTCTTCCACTTCAGGGGGGAAAGATGATTTGACCCTGGCCACCAAAGGATACATGTCAGAAGTTGTGTATGCATCAACGACCCAGTATAGTTTATGTTTGATAACGACTGGATATGGATCTGGATCCTGCTTTAAAAAGGGGGCAATGGTATGGATTCGTTGGCTGATATTACGATTGAATAATAGCCGACTGTGATTTTTAATAAGGTTAGAAAATAAAATATTGGACTCACCCAGATGAGCAGAAAAAGCCAGTCTTTTCAGTAAAGATGAAAATAGCAAGCCTCCTGATCCCGTGTATTCAGGACGCATATCTTGAAGATTGCGGGATGAATTGCTTGCATCATTAGGGACGATGGCATACTCATAGTTGCCCAGGCCATAATATATTTCAGGATCGGTGATTTTTAATTTTTCATGGGTAGCGTTCTGCGAGATATCGCGAAGAAACCATTTTATCTGTTTGGTAGGCTGTTGAGCGGATGGTGTGATAGCGACGCCATATCCATGGGTAAAGATTAAGTGCCTGTTTTTCCAATTATTTGCTCCAGAAGGTAGTTTATCCAAAAATAATTCTCTGGCGCCAATATTGACTTGGTAATTCTTATCATCCAGTAAGTATCGGTCTGTTGCAATGCTGGAAAAACTGTAAAAAGTTCTGATGGCTTGCAATTGTTCATAAACATCCGCAAGTAATCGACTTTCCCAAAGCGGTACATTATAAAATGTTCTTGATATCTTTGCGCTGTCATTCGCTGACAGGGATGAAGCAGCAGGATAATCGATTTGTTTGACTTGATTCAGACCAAAGGCATTTACGGTTGCATCAATATGATTTTTTATATAACGCCTTTCTGCCTTAAGTGGATTAGGCTTGACATAAAAGTTGTCGATTAAATCCGGGATAAATGATAATTGCCTGATCCCCAGCAACACCAGATAGGCTATGGAGAATCCGGCAATTAATTTAAGGCCGCGTTGTTTATATATGAAGTAGATAGCTGATAAGCTGGCGCCAAGAAAAGCAAAAAAAGTCAACCAGATTAAAGGTAAATCGAAACCCATTTCTACTGCGCCAGGACCAAAAAAAACGGGCATATGGCGATCTTCATAAAGCAGACCGATACGCTCAAGTACTATCCCCCAGCCCTGTAGCAAAATGACGATAATAACTAAAACAGTTAAATGAGTTTTAGCCGATAAAGATAATTTAGCATCGTTTTTTTTGTGTATACCGAAACCGTAGCCGTAAAAAAAACACAAGTATTATGCACAGTAGAGAGAACGATACCAGTAATTCCTGCTGCAATAACAGGAACACGGGATAAGAAAATAAATAAAAGCTGATATCCCTGCCGTAAGCAGGGTCTACAATACCTGAGGGACTACTATGATAAAACAACAGGAGGTTTTCCCAATTTGAATAAACAGGAATTAATATGGGAACGGTTAGTAGAAAAGACAGGGGTATAAAAAATTTAATAGAACGGGACTTTAAGAACCTGGTCAGAAGATTGACGTTATTTTCAGCTGGAATCGAAGCGTTCAGGTTTTTTCGGGC
>DAOVSY010000177.1 GCA_030633365.1 Spirochaetaceae bacterium
ATCTGGATTCCTGAAGAATCTACGCCGCCATCATCATATACTCCTACACCGTCATTATCATCACTTATATTTCCTGTAATTCTTGCATTTCTGCCAAGTGCATTATCGATTGCACCTTCTATAAGATTTGTAAGTTCTATTTCGGGTCTGTCCGTGGTCTGGTCTACTGTTAGATTAAGAATCTGATAGGCCGACTGGTTCCCGGACACATCCTCAGTGATTACTACGATCTTATAGGCCGCAGTGGGTGCCACCGGGCTGGTGTCAAGAATGTAACTCCATACAAGGGAGGAACCGAGACTTGTCCATGATGGATCTGTTAGTGCTGGTGGTGTTGCAGCTAGAAGTCCATGCCAGAGATAGGTATTCGTAACCTGTCTGTTATCATCAACTTCACCTCCTATTGTAATAGTCCCATTGACTGTAGATGCCTCAGCAGGCTGGTTGAAAAGGGCTGTTGGAGCTGTTTTATCAATTCCAACAGGTATATTCAGGGTTCCAACAGTTCCCGAATTATCAGTTGCACGGATCTGCAGGTTGTAGTCTCCATCAGAATAACCAGGATCTGTTTCTATAGGAATAGTAAAGGAGAATGTTACAGGAGTGCTGTCAGCTGTAGGTGTAATGATAAAATCTGTTCCTGAAAGATATGTTTTTGTATACGTACTACCCTGCATTTCGATAGTTATTGCAGAAACACCATTAAAATCAACTGCTTCTCCTGTGACTGTAAAATTGCTGCTCATAACTGCAGAAGCCAGGGGAGCAGTGAGAGTTACAGATGGAGGTCCATAATCTACTGTTAAAGGATAGTCAGCTGTTTCAACCCATGTGTAGTTTGTTCCGTTTCCATATACTACCCAGTCTGCACCAGAGTTTATATCCAAAGCACGGAATCGGATTGTATGGTTTCCCTGTAAAATTCCGGTAAGGGTTGTTTTTGCCTGTACGAGTACAGTATCAGATGTCGCCAGAATAGGATTTAGATCAACCCAAGTTGTTCCATTGTCCATGGATGACTGGATCATATCTACATCTACACCGTCATCATCTTCCACTGTAAACAGGATTGCCGGATCCTCTCCTAAGGCATTTGGACCGGCAAGGGTAATTGAGTTCGCTGTAATTACAGGTTTGTCAGAAGCCTGATTTACCATGAAATTTAAGGATGAAGCCGGGGTTGAAAGATCACTTCCATTTCCTGCAGCATCAAAACTTTTTACACCAATTGTGTGATTTGTATTATTTGTCAGGGCAGTTGTATCAAAATTAGTTATAGACCAATTGTAAGTTCCTGAAGGTTCAACCCAGTCAGGATCTGCTAAATAATCGCTGAGATTATCTGTATCAGCTGGCAGAGCAGTCCAGGCTGCTGCTGTTCCAATCCAGATGAAAACATTTGCAATAAGCTTATCATCAGATGTTGTTCCGGAAAAATTAATACTGTCATTTACATTCTGCCCTTCGCCCGGATATGTAAGTGAACTTGTTGGAATACTAATATCGCCTGTATATTGTAGGGAAGCCGCTCCGTAATTACCGGATGTACCGGCTCTTATATTTAATGTTTGCTCACCATTTAAAACATTGAACCCGTCAACACCGTCAGTTATATCTACAGTATAAATATCATCTCCCAATATTGGAAGATCAGTCATTGTGATGACATCTGAATAGTCTCCATCTCCATTTGGATCCAGTTCTACAATGCCTACACCCATTCCTGTCACTGAAACACTTATTGTTGTATAGGACCCGGAACCAATATAACTACCTTGATTCGGTTCTGTTATTGTTACAACCGGAGCAAAGGAGCTAACTCTGAACGTTGCCGGCTGGGCATCTGTGGGATTTCCCATAGGTAGAGAGACAGCTCCATTATAATCTTCTGCATACAAAGATAGATAGTACTCTCCATCAGGAAGATTAGTAGAAAAAGACCATTGAGTAGAAGTTATATCTACAATAGGTTCATCGGTAAAAGCAGTAGCAGAATAAATTTGTCCTACCAGATTGTCAATTTGGAAAATTGTGATCGTAAGAGTACTGGTATCTATACCACCAGGGTCATCATCAGTTACAAAGCCGCTAAAGCGTTGAGGAGATGCAAAAACATTGGCACCTGGATCTGCAGAACTGGCAGGGCTTATTAATAGAAACTCCGGTCTGTCAGAATTTGGATCTATAGTAATTTCCATCTGATCTGGTAAATCCACTGTATGTCTGATAGTCGAAAGATTATCTCCCAGAACTCCTGCTGTTATTGGAACTCCTCCAAAATCAGCATTGTTTATTTCTTCAATATTTGGCAGATTTGCCTTATCAACAGCCAGATCAAAAACATCAGAAAAATGATAGAAGTAGGAATTGCTGTTTCCTGAAAAATCTTCTGCTCTGACATAAAAATAGTAATCACCGATTAATGGCGATCCTGCATCTAAAATAGCAGAATTGAATATGTAGTACCAGCTTGATGTTCCTGTTGCTGGTTCATCAGAAAATACAACTGTATCATCATTTGTGTCTGCAAGAGTACCGTTTGTATAATAAAGTGAGACAAAGACTTCTTTGACCCTGGTTGTATCTGCTGCTTCTCCCTTAATGGCGATTAGTTTATTAAACTCCTCACCTATTCCATAACTGGCAGGTACTGTAACCAGAACGGTCGGAGGATTATTATCGACAGTTAACAGAACTTTTCTGGAAACAGCTTTATCTGTATTATCTTTAGCAACTACTAAAAATTCATAATCCCCATCTGTAAGTACAGTTGAATTATAATTATAACTCCAGCTTGAATCGTTTATTGTCGCCGATCCAATTACATTACCTTCTGTGTTTAAACTTATTGTTACAGATTCTATCAACCCATCGTCTTTTACAGATCCAGCAAGATCAAATGTAGACCCTACAGCATCTCCATTATGATGACTGGTTATTTCCAGCTGAGGATCCTCTAGATCCACTTTATCCCCTAGTCCAGCAGTAAACGGATTGGAACAAGTTGAAAGGATAAATATAGTTAGAAGCAAAAATAGATATGCACCTACAAACTTTATTATTTTATTCATTTCTATAAATCTCCTTAAGGGAAGAAAGTTTTTATCATCAAAATTTAATTTAGGCAAACCGGAATAATTTATCTCATTTTTAAAGAAAAACCATATTTTTTTAAAAATAATTTTTCATGCAAATTTACCCAATTCAAATATCGGTATTTAGTTGTAAAAGCTTGAATTTTGATAGTAATGGTTATTATTATAATAAAAAACATGCAAAAAACTATAGAGACTAATCCTGGAGTCAAATTAATATATTAGGATAAAATCTTAATAGCTAATAGAGGTGCAGAGTTCTGATGCGTTTACCGGGTTTATACTGTTGTAGTTTAAATCAAACAGTACTATAACAGTTCATATTCTCAAAAACATTTTTATCGCTGAAAACTTTAACAACTTTTGTTGCAAGCTCCTTTTTAATGTTTTCAGAGATAGAAATTTCTCCAGGAAGAGTTCCTGATTTTTCCAGATGGGCTGCATAGTTTATTACATCAGAAACTATATGGCCTGTATTAGAGGAAAATTTAATCTTTCCTGTATCCAGAGCAAGGCGCAGTAATATATTATCTTTTATCGGAAGATCAGGTTGTATGTTAAACACATAAAGAGCCGCTCTTATCTCCAGTGCACAAAGAACAGATCTCAAAACATGTCCATTGGAAGTAAAAGCAATAAGCCCTCCGTCACCAGCAAAACTCCAAATACGTCCTTCATAATCAAGTACCTTCTGTTCAAGAAAACTTCGCAGACGGAAATAAACCTTCTCCATTGTTTTTGTGCCATATTTTTTAACAAGCTTAGAGTTTCCCACAATATCCAGACTCATTACTGTAATATCATAAGTTTTTCCATCTTTGAGAGTTCCCCAGTTTATCATTTCCAGAGCATCTTTTTTTGAATGATGCAGCTTTCTTTTTCTAAAGTCGTAGTAGATGCTGCTTTTTGCAAGTTTATTCAGATAAGTTTCAAGGCCTTTAATAGTTTTAGCTTTTCCATTAAGAGTACTGTCATCCATCTCGATAATCAGTTTAATCAGCTGGAATGTTTTTTTACTTTCATTAAGAAATTGAACAAGTGCATTGGATGATTTTCTTGAAGACATTGTTATATGGTTTTTTACTCCAGCAGCCTTATGACCGTCATATTTGGAAAAAATTATTTTACCAAGGCTTTCAATCTCTTCTGAGGTAAAGTTGTTTGCAAGAATTTCGGTAGTTTCATTTAGTAAAGATAGATCAATCAAAAAGTACTCCTTTAGGAGGACTCAGTATAGCAGTAGTATTGGAGAAAATCAATATATTTGAGAAATAAAAATAACCTTAGAGACGCTCCTACGTGGGCGTTTATATGGCCTGGTATTAATTCATCCCCCCCGAAGCAAATTTACAACAGTAATTACAGCATTTTCGGGAATAAAAAAATTATCCCATTCCGATTTTTTAATAACTGTACTGTTAACTTTAATTAGAACAGCTGGTTTTCTAAGGGTATATCCCATAGTTTTTAAAAGATTATAGATATCCATCTTTTCAAACCAGTCAAAAGATTTATCATTTACTAAAATCATTTCCATTCTCCAAGTAATATTTCCAAAGCAGCATTTGCCTGCATTGAGGAAACAATTCCAACCCTTGGAGCCATTAAGGGCACTCCTGGAGCAACTTCAGATATATCATCCCCCATCAATCTAAGTCTTCCAAGCTTTGTTTCCGTTAGAATGCTGTTTTTCCCATAACCAGCCATTCCGGAACCAGCTATAACAGGCATGGTCTCAGACTCTGTAAGAATAGTTTCAATAATCATTTCTTTTGTTTCTGCTCCATCAACAGCTTCTATAACAAGGTCTGCATTTTCAAATATTGACATACAGTTATGTTCTGTAATAGTTGTTCTTACTGGAATAAGATCTATAAATGGATTTATCCGGTGAATAATATCTACAATTGCATGTGTTTTATACATTCCAACATGTTCTAAAAAATATGCCTGCCGGTTTAAGTTAGAAAGTTCTACTTTATCGAAATCTATAAGTATAAGCTTTCCTATTCCTGCTCTTGCAAGAGATACTGCAGCATTGGAACCCAGACCACCTAAGCCTGCAATTCCTATAGTCATTGTTTTTAGCTTAGCAGCAATAACCGGTGTATGAAGTATTTCGTGAGATTTAAAAATATCAGAATTGGAAATAGAATTAGACATAGTACCCATTTTAAATATACCAGCTAAAGTAAACCTGCTTCTGTTAATCCGTCAACAACACTCTTTTTAACAGCTTCCTCTGTAAAAACAGGTAAATTACCCTCGGCTTTAACTACAGGAATCCCATTTCCCGAAAGGTATTTGATAGTAGGCAATGTCTTATCCTGAAACTCCTGGAGTCTTGTTCGAAGTTTATCTTCTGTATCATCAGAACGGAGAATTACCTCTGTTCCACATTTGGTACAAAATTTACCATCTTTTGGTGGTTTAAATTCCAGATGAAAAACTGCGCCACAGGAGGGGCATATTCGCCGACCCATGGTTCGTTTAATAATAGCTTCATCCTCATTTTCAACAAGAACAATGGCATCTAATTTTGTTCCTTTTTCTGCTGTAAGTTTTAGAAGATATTCTGCCTGGGCAACAGTTCTTGGGAATCCGTCAAGTACCATCCCTTTGTAGTTTGATTTGCTAAAGTAGGATTCAAACAGCATATTTGTCAGGCTGTCTGGAACATATTTCCCATTGCTGACATAGTAATTGGCCTTAAGACCCAGTAAAAAATCATCAAAAATTGAATCATCAATACTGGATCCAATAGTCTTTTTTATTTTTTCATCTTCTATAAATCCGTTTTTTTTATCATCATAAAATTGATTTATATCACCTTCATAGGCTGCATCATTAAATATCTTCATAAATGACCGGAATATATTTCCAGTGGAAAGTTGTGTCAAACCAAAATCCGCTGTAAAAACATCAATTCGGGGTTGCTTTCCTGCACCGCTTTTTCCCATTACAAGAATATTTTCAAATTTCATAATATGCTCCTATAAAAAAAACTCTCCGGCTCTATTTTTAGGCCGGAAAATCTACGTTTCTGAATGATAAAAAATAATAAATCTCTATATTTTCAAGATATCATATTCTATTTTTTTTCATTTTTTTCTTTTTTATTTTCCTTATAAGTCTGGTATAAAGGTACTCCAAAAGAAAGAAGTGCAAGAGCCAGTAGAAT
>DAOVSY010000109.1 GCA_030633365.1 Spirochaetaceae bacterium
CTGCGGATACAGATTTATTAAAACTGTACCCTGACCCTAATTCAGAGAAACTTCGAGAGGCAATAGGAAACTATTATAATCTACCAGCATCTATGATTTTTACAGGAAATGGTTCGGATGAAGTGCTCTCATTCTGTTTTTATGCCTTTTTTGACAGCAATAACGGCCCTCTGCTTTTTCCGGAACATAGTTACAGCTTCTATCCGGTATATTGCGGATTCTATGATATCCCATTTAAACGTATTTCCCTGGAAAAAGATTTTTCTATATCTGTTGATTCATATTTTGAAGAAAAAAACTATAGTGGAATTATCTTCCCAAACCCTAATGCCCCCACAGGTACATATCTAAAGCCTTCAGAAATTGAAAGGCTAATGACAAACACCAGAAAAGACAGAATTTTAATTATTGATGAAGCATATATCGATTTTGGAGGGAAATCTGCAGTAGAGCTGGTTAATAAATTTTCCAATCTGCTAATTGTTCAAACATTTTCAAAAAGCAGATCTTTGGCTGGTCTCCGGGTTGGATTTGCTATTGGAAATGAAAAACTAATATCTGCTCTGATTACTGTTAAAGATTCCTTTAATTCTTATCCACTGGATACACTTGCACAAAATGCTGCAAGAATTGCCATTGAAGATACAGATAATTTTGAACACAATAAAACACGAATTATAGAAACAAGAGATTTTACTATAAATGAGCTTAATTCCAATGGCTGGGATATACTGCCATCTTTGGCTAATTTCATCTTTATAAGAAAAAATAATGTTTCAGGTCGTGAAATTTACGAAAAATTAAAGACAAAAGGTCTCCTGGTACGCTACTTTGGTCATCATGGTATTGAAGATTTTGTACGTGTAACAATTGGTAAAAAGAAAGATATGCTTGTTTTAATTGAACTATTAAAAACAATTTGGGGTAATTAAAAATGTCTCTTAACTGGAAAGAAATTGACCTTATACTGGAAGAACTTGATCTTACAGGAGCTCTTATTCAAAAAATAAGACAGCCCGACTTTAAGAGTTTATTACTTGATTTGTATAAACCAGGAAACGCTTTTCCTCTTCTAATTAATCTAAATCAGGGAAATGTAAGACTTCACAGGCTTACAGGAAATAATCCACGAAAAGTTGTTCTTCAGAGATTTGCACAATTTTTGCGCTCCCGAATTAATGGAGGAAGAATTGTAAGTGCAGTTCAACTGAATAATGACCGTATAATAAAGATTATTGCCCTTAATGGAGAGGAAGAAACTTTTATCTATATCCGTCTTTGGGGCGGAGCATCAAATATCATTGTAACAGACAATTCTAATACAATACTTGATGCATTTTACAGAAGACCCCGACAAAATGAAGTTTCAGGAGGAACATACTTTCCGGAAGAAACATTCCCTGCAAAAAATAAAACAAGTAAAGTATTTGAAATTAGAGAATATGATAAAGAAAAGAGTTTTAATGACTTTATAGAAAAAAGCTACAGAGATATTGAATCCAACAGTGAAATTATAACATTAAGATCAAGAGTTGAAAGTATTATCAGTTCTAAAGAACACCAACTGGAATCTGCACTATCAGGATTAAACTCACGAATTAATAACTATGAAAATTATGATCTGTACAAAGAGCAGGCAGAATTAGTAAAAGCAAATATATATAAAATCAAGAGAGGAGATACATTTCTGGAAACAGAGAATTATTTTAATAATAACAATCTTATTAAAATTTATCTTGATTCTACTTTAAGCCCTGGAGAAAATAGTGAGTTCTTATTTACCAAATACAAAAAAGCTAAATCCGGATTAAAAAATATTGTTGAAGAGATAAATAATTTAAAGCGAAATCTTGAAAATTTACAAAAAGAAAAAGAAGAGCTGCATAATACCCTTAGCCCCGATAATGAATTATCAAAACTAAAAGAATACCTTACAAAAATACCAAAACAGATTCAACTTAAAGAAAAAGAAAAAATACCAGGGCTCCAGTTTACTTCCGGCAGCTTCACCATTCTTGCAGGGAGAACAGCAACAGAAAATGATCTGTTGTTAAGAAAATATGTAAGAGGAAATGATTACTGGCTTCATACAAGAGATTATCCTGGTGGATATATTTTTATAAAATTAATCAAAGGAAAGAGTATTCCTCTGGAAACTTTACTTGATGCAGGAAATCTGGCAGTGTTTTTCTCTAAAGCAAAAAATAGCGGTAAAGCAGATCTCTACTATACTCAGGTTAAACACCTAAGAAGAGCCAAAGACAGTAAGAAAGGTACAGTATTACCTACTAATGAGAAGAATTTATCCATCAGTATTGATGAAAAAAGACTAAATAGATTATTAGGTAGGAATAGATATGAAGAAAATTGATACAGAGCATAAAATGACTGTAGATTTTATTTTATATCCCGGAATAAAGGGTGAATTGGAAAAACGAATAAAACTTATTCTTGAAGAAGCAGATCAATCAAAAAAAACAATAAAAGAAGATGTAAATGCTATTCTGGTGCCCCATGCAGGATGGTCCCATTGTGATAAAATTATGGCATCAGCATATACCACTGTAGCGCATAGAGAATTTGAAAGAGTAGTAATACTTAGCAGAGTACATAGGGAACCTGCAAAATCAATATTTCTACCGGATTTTTTATTTTACACAAGTCCTTTGGGAGATCTGGTAGTGGATAATACTATTCTTTCAGAACTTTCAAAAAACAGCTCTATATTTGAATATAACAATATTCCACATGTTGAAGAACATTCTATAGAAGTACAAATACCATTTATAAAATATTTATGGCCGGAAGCAAAAATAATACCTATACTTACAGGAAAATCTACAGGTTCTATATCAAGAAAATTATATGAATCTTTGAATAACGTTCTTGGAGATAAATTGGATAGTACTCTTTTCATTATTTCATCCAGTATTTCCTCCTACGAAACTGGTGATAAATCCAGGGAAGAAGCAGATAAATTTATCTCAATACTAAATAATAAAGAGAAATGGAAAAGTTTACCGGAAATGCTTAATACAGGAGAAATTGGAGCATGCAGTGCAGATAGCTTATCATCTGTATTAAAATTATTTGAAAATAAAAGTTCGGTTAATATATTGGATTTAAAATACTGGGATAATCTGGAAGAAAAAGATAAACGAGTATGTTTTGGAGCAATTTCTATAAGTTAGCCTGGTCGTGCGCTTCGCTTACTGCTCGGCAATGAGTCGTACCGGAAGAGCGAAGCGATGAGGAACGATCTCAGCATCCTTAGAGGGGGGGGAAAATGGAATTTTCACTAACAAAAAATGAAAAACAAATTCTTTTAGCTACAGCAAGGGAAAGTATTACATCAAAACTTCAATCCAGAACAGAAAATTACCCCGAAACTTCAGAAAGCTTAAAAGAACCACTAGGGTCTTTTGTTACACTTCACATAGAAGGGAAATTACGTGGATGTATTGGACATATGCTTCCAGTCAGGGCCCTTATTGAAGATATTAAAGTCCTTGCCAAAGAAAGTGCCTTCCATGACCCACGGTTCCCGTCCTTAAGCTTAAAAGAGCTTGAAAAAATTGATATCGAAATATCTGTTCTATCTCCTCTGGAAGTTTCCTCAGCAGAAAAGGTAATTGTGGGAAAACATGGAATAATTATGAAAAACGGTTATAACTCAGGAGTTCTTCTACCCCAGGTTCCAACAGAACAGGGTTGGAACAAAGAAGAATTTCTGTCAAATACATGCCGAAAAGCAGGTATGCAAAATGATTGCTGGAAAGATCCAAATACCCAAATAGAAACCTTCACAGCAGTAATTTTCGGTGAAAACCCGTAATTTCATCCCAAATCAATTCCACATCATCAGGATGAAACCATTTTACATCAGGCAAGGATTTAAAAAATGTTATCTGTCTTTTTGCATAGCGTCTGGAGTTCATTTTGATAAGATCCCGTGTATCAGAGATAGAGATATCTCCCCTTCTATTCATTAAAAAGAATTCTTTATAACCAATACCCTGCATACCCGGATCAGTTTCTTCCAGCCCATGTTCATAGCATTGTTTTATTTCATCTATAAATCCTGCTTCAAACATCTCATCAACACGCTGATCAACCCGGCTGTACAGCTCTGCCCTTTCCCTCTCAAGACCTAAAATAAGTGGTGCAATACCTGGACGAAGGGTTTCAGAAGGTTTGAAATAAGACTGGGCTTTTCCACTTCCTCTGACAATTTCAAGTGATCTTAAAATTCGATATTTATCATTTGGATGAACTTTTTCAGCTCGTTCGGGATCTATTTTTTCCAATTCCTTATACAGGAACTCAATACCCCTTGATTTTAGCTCAAGAAGTAGTTCTTCCCGGTAAGAAGGGTCTATATCAGGGATTTCAGGCAGACCATAGAGAAAGTTTTTAAAATAAAAAGCTGTTCCACCGCAAATAACAGGGATATTTCCCCTATTAGTAATATCTAATACCAGCTCATCTGCAAGTCTAACAAACTCTCCGGCATGGAACTGATCTTTAGGAGATATAATATCTATTAGATGATGAGGGATTGTACTCACAAGCTCAGCTGAAGGCTTTGCCGTACCAATATTAAGTGTACGGTAAACCTGCATAGAGTCTGCATTTATAATTTCATAATTTTCTTTAAACAGAGTAGATATGAGTTCTGTTTTACCAACAGCTGTTGGGCCAAACAGAAGTATTATGTTCATTCTTCGAGTTGATATTCTACTTTTCCTGAAAGAACCTGATCAATAGATTCTGTAACGACTTTTTCACCTTTTTTATCAATTTCAATATCTTCACCTGAAGCGGTAATTTGATCTGCTCTCTTAATAATTGCGCAAGTCATTGTATAAGCGTTTTTATCTTTACTGATAAGAACATCTAAAGGAATACTCATCAATTAATCTCCTTAAGGATTGTAATTTGTGCACTATATCGGATTTTTTTACTATTGTAAAGATTCCACAGCCTTTAGTATTAAATCTACAACCTCATTTACATTATTTACATCTGTATCAATAATTAAATCTGCAAAATCATACTTATTAGTATCAATTGCATATATTTTTTTATACCTTGCACTGTCTTTTTGATCCCGGTCTTTTGTTTCTTTAATTTTATCTTCAAGCGTCCCATTTTCCCTGTTTGCGATTCTGCCAGCTCTTACATCCGGAGATGCTGTTAGATAAATCTTAAGATCCGCATCGGCAATCATCCATATTGCCAATCTGGATCCTAAAACACAGTTACCTTCTGCAGCAAGAGAGACTTGTTTTTTATCAAGTTCCATATCAATAGCTGTACTTTCCTCTGCTAAACTCCTAAGTTCTTCAAAACTAATACCCCTCTCTTCTGCCATCTTACGAAAGGTATGATTAATGAACTTAAGGTTTAGCCTACTTGCTACCATTTTACTTACAGTAGTGTTACCGCAACCGCTTTTACCTGATATAGCTATTGTTATATTATTCAACATTTCTCAACTGCTCTCTTATCTTTTCTACTGCTTCTTTGGCTTCAATTACAGCCTGACTTATCTCTATCATATTACTCTTGGAACCAATAGTATTTATCTCTCTGTTCATCTCCTGACAAAGGAAATCAAGTTTTTTTGCTACTGGTTGTTTCCTGTGAAGAGTATTGCAAAACTATTCCAGATGGCTTGATAAACGGGAAAGTTCTTCACCAATACCATACTTCATTAAAAGAATTGCTGTTTCTGCTAAAATTCTATTTTCATCAATATTATCATCAATTAATTGTTGAAATCTTTCTTTAATATTGTTTTTTATTAAACCTTCGAGTCCGGTTGCCCTGTTTTGAATAATTTTCTGGGATTTCCAGATAATATCTATATTTGACATTATATCTTCCCAGGTTGTATCACCCTCTTTAATTTTTGAATCATTGTATTGAACCCATACCTTATCAAGATTTTCATAAAGTATAGTTTTATAATTATCTATATCTCTTTTTTTAACAATCTTCATTACTCCATCAAGGTGTAGGAAATGAGATAATCGGGGTTTTTCTTCAAGTTCTGCAGCCTCTGCAATTTGTAGAAGAGCTTTCTTATATGCACTAACAACATTAGTATCCAAAATCACATCCAGATCTTCTTCAAGTTCTTTTACCCTTATATAGAGCTCCACCCGGCCCCTGACAATCTTTTCCTTCAGATAAGCACGTAACTCAGGTTCCAAAGGAGACATAAATGATGGAAGATTAACATTTATATCAAGGTATCTATTATTATAGGACTTAAGCTCCACAGACATCTGCACTGATTCATTCTGTGTATCTACCCATCCATATCCTGTCATACTTTTCATTTTTTTATCCTCTGTAGTATTTAATTAACTGCTCACCAATTTCCCAGTTATTGCCTGCTCCAATTGTAATAAAAAGATCGTCTTTTTGCAGTAGTTTTGTATAAAAATTAATAGATTCTTCCAGTTCATGGAAATAATGTACATTATTATGATTTTTTTTGGTTTCATCAAACAGGGATTTCCCATTGATGCTACCTTTTTTCTTCATGGCCTCTTTTTCCCTGGCAGAACTGTAAATTTTATGAAGTACAACGATATCAGCATTTGAAAAACAAGATGCAAAGCCGGAAAACAAAGCTTCGGTTCGTGAATATGTATGAGACATAAAATCAACTATTATACGTTTACCTGGATAAAAATCTTTTAAACCTTTCAGGGTAGTTACAATTTCTGTTGGATGGTGACCATAATCATCCATAAAGAGAATCCCTTCATGCTCTCCCTTTATTTCTGACCTGCGTTTACTTCCTGTAAAGAATGTTAATCCATCTGCAATACCTTCTATATCAGGGATACGTCCCTCTTTCTCCAAAATGCTGACAGTAAGTGCAATTGCTGCTGCTGAATCAAGAACAAGGTGTTTCCCTGGAATTTTAAGTTTAAATTCACAATCAAAACCTTCCAGTCTGAATGCATTTAATCCATCTCTTTTTTTAGATAAAGTAATTCTGTAAGGGCTTAATGCTGTTTCTCCATAAGCAATCTGACGAATATCCGGCCTGATTTTGTTTAATTTAGATGCTGCCTCACGAGAGCCCTTGTCATCACTGCAATAAATTAACCTTCCCCCTGAAGGCAGTAGTTTCATATAACTTATAAATGAATCTTCAATATCATCATAATCCTTAAAATAATCCATATGATCGGTTTCAATATTTGTTAAAATAATTATTTCCGGATGAAAATGAAGAAAATGACGTTTATACTCACATGTTTCTGCAACAAAGTATTTATCTCCGCCAACATAACTTGACCTGCCACCAAAAGAATTAACCCCTGAACCTACAAGAGTAGTAACTGGTAGATTAAGGTGTTTCAAGAGGGTTCCAGCTATGGAGGTAGTTGTGGTTTTACCATGAACACCGGCTATTCCGCATGAAATCATTGTTCCTGATAGTTGCCCAAGTGCTTCTGTATATTCCAGTACTGGAATATCCTTAGTGGAAAGAAAGCTCATTTCGATATTATTTTCTTTGGAATAAGCCGCTGAATGAACTACAAAATCTATATTAACTGGAATATTTTCCTCTGAAAAACCTTCCATAAATGGGATTTTAAGGGAATTAAGTATTTTATCAGTATAAAATTTTTCGACTGTATCAGAACCACTAATATGAGCTCCACGGCTGAGAAAAATCTCTGCCAAGGCTGTCATCCCGGTACCTTTGATGCCTATAAAATATATATGTTTTCCTCTAATGTCTGAGGGTAAATATTTATCTTTCATTAAGAAATAATAACTATATATATTATAATTTGCAACGGTGTGTTAAAATTAAATAAATATCCTATCATTGGAAATTTTATAGAAAAGTATGTATATTCTTAATTAAGAGGTAAAATTATGGGTAAAGAAAGAAACACTCAGAAAACAACAAAAAAAGCACCGGCAAAAACTTTAAAAGAAAAACGGAAAGAGAAAAAAGAAAAGAAAGCAAATAACAGTTAGAATTAAATTCAAAAAAACGCTAACCTCTTAAACAAATACTTAATGGGTTAGCGTTGTAAATTTAAACTCAATATTTTTACTCTGATTTTAAGTACTCTGATATTGCAAGTGCAGCATCTCTGCCATGAGCAAATGCTCTTACAACCAGAGAAGCGCCTGTTGCTGCGTCTCCTGCTGCAAAAACTCCTTCAACACTGGTTTTATAGTTGCAGTCTGTTTTTATATTTCCTCTGGAATCCAGATCAACTCCAATACTCTTTACTAGACTGTCATGCTCTACATGTATAAAACCCATTGCAATAAAAACCAGATCTATTTTTTTAGAAAATTCGCTTCCTGGAATTTCTTTCATTTTATAAGATTTTTTCTTTTCATCATAAATCCACTCAACACGTACAAAATGAGCCTCATTTAAGTGAATACCATCTCGGGATGAAAGATATTTAGTTGAAACACCCCATTCCCGTACGCAGCCTTCCTCATGGGAACTTGAAGTTCTTAATATTTTGGGCCAGTCAGGCCAGTCAGGGTTCCAGTCATTTTTCCATTCCCTTGGTTTTGGCATAATTTCGTACTGCATAACAGACTTCGCTCCCTGACGAATTGAAGTTCCAACACAATCTGATCCTGTGTCTCCACCACCTATGACCAGTACATCTTTACCCTTTGCAGAGATAATTTGATTTAA
>DAOVSY010000377.1 GCA_030633365.1 Spirochaetaceae bacterium
AAACTAATAAATTGTCCAGTCAGGGGTGCAGTGTTTCCCAGGTTGAATTTATAAACATAAGTGGAATTTGTTGGATCATAGATTTTTACATCACCATTAATACCGTTAACAACCATTTTCACAGGTATAACCATATCAAGAACATCCTCTGTTAAAAGATACGCATACTCGTTTAGATCTATATCAGCAATAAGTTCCATCTTGCTGTTACTTAAACTTTTATATATTTGAGCACTAAGACCTTTAGTTATACCTTTTGCATTTTCATCGTAGTTAAGCCATAACAGGTATGATTTCCCATTTCCCCATGCTTTACCTTTTGCCGGTTTATCAACAAACAGATGAATACCAAACCCTGCATGCATATCCTCTGCACCATCCTGGTAACGAACATTAAATTCATAAACCATCATGCCTGCCTGAGGTGCAGGAATATCAACACGGGCCATACCTGCTTTGATATTACGTTGAAACAATCTGTCGCCAATAACTGCCCAGTTTCCTTCTGCAAAATTAAGGTCCAGGGCACTAAGACTAAAGAGTGGAACGATTGAAAGAAGTGATAATACAACTACTGCTAAAAAAATTCGTTTCATGAAAACCTCTCTATATATTTATTTATCTCATTATAGAATGAGTTTGTAAATTTCTCAAGAAATTTATTATTAATTATAAATAAACTCACCTTTTTCTAATAAATATTGTCAATTTTCATAAAAATCTTTCATAATCATTATCTACGGTTCTGATTTTAGACTTAAAGCGGAATATCAATTACCTTAAGGGCAGATCTATTTTTATTTCTGTTCCCTTGCCTTTGGAGCTGGATATTGTAAGTTCACCTTCATGGGCTTCTACAATATTTTTAACTATTACCATTCCAAGACCTGTTCCTCCACCTCTCGAAGAAGAGTAAAAGGGTTCAAATATATGTTTTTGAATATCCGGACTCATTCCTTCACCATTATCCTTTACAATAAATTGAAGTGAATTCTTACTTTTTTGTGCTGTAATTGAAAAGACTCCTTTCCTTCCAAGAGCCTTCCTGGCATTTTCTGCCAGATTCATCATTACTCTCATCATTCGCTCATAATCGAAAACTACATGATCAGTAAAATTATTATCAAAAATAATTTTAATATCACTGGAGGAAAATCTTCTCTGTACGGAGTTTTTCAGTGTTGAAAGAAAATTGGAAAGATCTACAATGTTCATTTCCAGTCTTATATCCCCTCTGGAATAATCCAGAAGTTCATTGGCAAGATTATTTATTCTTTCAGTTTCGAATTTTATATTTGATATATATTTTATGGTTTTTTCCGGAACACTGGAGTCCATTAAAAGGAGTTCTGTATAGGCTTTGACTGTGGAAATAGGATTTCTAATATCATGGAGGATCATTGAAGAGAATTTTCCTAAATTGGAAAGCCTTTCTTTTTTAATTAATTTTTCATGAGCAGTTTTTAGGTCTGTATTTGCTTTTTCCAGCTCTATATTTCTATCTTTTAAATCTTCCAGGAAAGTTTCATTACTCTTTCGTACCATAGAAGAAAGACTTCTTACAATCGAAAATGCAACTGAAGAATTTTCCCGAATCATATTTTGAAAATCGTGTTCACAAATCTGAAGCAGCCTTGTATGGGTTTTAGTTTTAACAGTTGCACTTCTGGGCAGGTTATCTATTAGAGCCATTTCTCCAAAAAGCTTACCAGACCCGTGAATTGCAAGCATATCTTCATCATCTGTACCATAGGCCTTCCATACTTCAACCTCACCGCTCATGATAATATAAAACATATCAGCCGGATCCCCTTCATCAAAAAGGATCAGCCCAGGTTCTATAACTTTGGCAGTGCAGTATTTTGATATACTAAGAATATCAGTATCTGATAATTCTTCAAAAAAAGGGATCCCTCTTAAAAAATCAAAAAAACTGTTATCCATATTTTCCTCTTTATTATTATCTGTAGATATAATACTATTAAGTTTAAAGATCTACAATAACATTTATTAATGGAGCTAATATGGAAAAGGTTCTTCAGCTGGAATCTGGCAATCTCTTTCGCACGATTGTTAAAAAGATTATAGAACCCAGAGGGTATGAAGTAATTGCAACTGATGTAAGCGCAACAGCTTTTTCTATACTTGAAGAAAATAAAATAAGTCTGATTATTACCGGTAATGAACTTGTTGACATGTCCGGAGAGGAATTTATACAAATATTAAGTAAAAGTGAATTTTCCAATATACCGGTTATTGTTCTTACTTCTACTGACTCTCTGGACCTTAGAACAAAATTATTTTCTCTGGGTATTGTGGATTATATATTGAAAAAAGATGTAAATACAACAAAACTTGAAAACTATTTTGACAGCCTTATAAAAGAGGATACACTACTAAAACAGATTCAAAATGAGAGTATTGCTGTTCTGGATGACAGTAAATTTGGATTAAATGTAATAAAAAATATTTTTGAACTGCACAAAATTAAGAATGTTACATATTATACAGATCCTCATAAATTTTTAGCAGATCATGAGAAATATTCAATTTTTCTTGTAGATCTGGTATTACCGGAAATTTCCGGTGAAGAAGTTATAATACAGCTGAGAAAAAAGAAAAAAGATTCTGTAATTATAGTTGTTTCCGGAATTACAAATTTTAAAACAATTTCCCATGCAATGATGTATGGAGCAGACGATTATATTAGTAAACCGTATGATAATAGTATCTTTATGGCACGTTTCAAAGCAAACGCAAGAACATATTTTCTCTATAAGGAGCTGGAAAAGAGATCTGTCACAGATGGCCTTACGGGTTTATATAACCATCGCTATATTTATGACTATGTTGGAATAAATATAATGGAGAAAGAGAAACTTGGGTGTAATTTTTGTGTACTTCTTATTGATATTGATCATTTTAAACATGTTAATGATACCTATGGGCATCAGGTGGGAGATTTGGTCTTAATGACTCTGTCAAAAATATTTGCGCAGGCATTTGGTGAAAATGCTGTATGCGGGAGGTATGGTGGAGAAGAGTTTATGGCTGTTCTAAGGAACATTAAACTTGAAGAAGGACTAAAAGTAGTAAATGCTTTCAGGGAAAAAATAATGGTAACAGAATATCCGGAACACGATTTTAAAATTACTGTTAGCGGTGGACTTGTAGAGCATTCAACTGAGACATCTGCTGAAATTATTAAAAAAGCTGATGATTTGCTTTATAAAGCCAAAGATGGTGGCAGGAATCAAATCTGTTCGTAATAGAGTCCCTTCGATACATTTTTGCGGAGCAAAAACACTGATATGTTGTGACCTTTGTCAATAACTATTTTTCTATTCTATAAATTCTCCTGTAAATCATGGATAAATGAAAGGATAGAGAAATATTTGTACGGCGATAGACCACTCT
>DAOVSY010000634.1 GCA_030633365.1 Spirochaetaceae bacterium
AAATTGGGTAATTCTATTTCTCCCTGATCATCTACACTTACAGTAAGTATTAGAAATATTAATAGGAGAAAAGCGATATCTGGAAGTGCAAGTAATGTAACACCAAAAGGTTTATGTTTTATTTTTAATTTCATATACCCTCATCTCCAATTTTAAGTCCACGTGGATCACTTTTCTGATAACGAATGCTAAACGAAGATGCTCCATTAGCTTTTGCAGTTTCAAGTACGGAAAGAACTTCCTGATATTTGATTTCTCCGTTCACTCCAAGTATAAGGATTGGTTCTGTAAGTGCTGCAATTCTACTTGCAATTAATGGCACTAATTCTTCGGCATTTACAAGAGTATCGCCAACTTTGTATTTTCCCTCAGAAATAATTTCAACAGAGATTATTTCATCGGGGTGTAATCGTCTTGGTGCTGTATCTAATTCAGGCAGTTTAATAAGAATTCCCTGAGTGGAAATAAATACAGTTGTTACAAGAAAGAAAATTATTAGTAGAAAGGATATGTCCGTCATTGCACCGGAAAAATCTCGTCCGGATCTTGAATTGTTTATCCTGATTTTAGCCATTTAACTACCCTTCAGAGATATTTGAAAATCGCTTTCGTTCTATTAAAGTTACAGCTTCTTCTGTTTTATGGGCGAGAGAGGAAAGGACAAAACGAAAAATATGTTCTCCTGTAAGACATATAACTGCAATAATTAAACCAAATCCTGTTGTAATAAGAGCTTCGGAGATTCCCCCTGCAACCAGGTTAACTGCTACTTTATTTACACTGGCAATAGATTGAAAGGAAGCGATCATTCCGGAAACAGTACCTATAAATCCTAATAGTGGTGCTACTGCACTTATTGCAGAAAGATATTCAAGATTTTGAAACATTTTATCAAAGGGAAGCTGGGTTTCCTGGGTAACAAGGCTGTCAAAATTCTCATTGTTCTGAGCAAACAGATCAATTCCTTTGAGTGAGAAGAAAGATTTCCCTTTTTCTCCTGCGCTTTCAAGGTATTCCAATAATAGATTGATTTTTTTACGAAATAAATAGATCTGTATGCTTCTTTCAAGTATCAGGGTTATAGCTAATATAGAAAAAACCAGAAGTGGCCACATAAAGATACCACCTGATTTAAAAAGACTAAAAACTGTTGTACTCATAATAACTCCTTAGGTTGCCTTGTTAAAATCAATATGAAAAACTTAAACCAATTTCACTCATTAGCAATGACAGATAAAAATCGGTGTCGGTATAGGAAAAATCATAATTTCTTGAATCAAAATCTTCTGAACTTGATCCAATTTTATCTTCTAAATCAGAATCCAGTCCTGTCATAATAAAGTTTAGTCCATTAATCCAATTTGAACTATTTAAGAACAGGGACATCTTGAAATGTTTAAAAGACCATTGGTATGAAAAATTTGTTGTAAATTCGTATACAGGTACATAATCAATTGCCGAATTATATTCTCCCTGAATAACAACTGGTCCAGCTCCTTTATCCACCACAATCTCGGGAGTAAAAGGAAT
>DAOVSY010000450.1 GCA_030633365.1 Spirochaetaceae bacterium
AATATTTTAACTATTATTTTTATCCGCTGCTACTGGCGGCTATCTTTTCGTGACATACAAGAGATTCGTTGGCAACCTCAGGCGCTTACGTCAAAACTTACTTTGAGACTATTCCCGAGAACTGAACCGCTACGCGGAGAGGTAGCCCGAAGCGTTCTTGCTAGGTAATTTCTTCCCGGTTAACTCCAAACTTTTTTCCATTACAGAAACAGATTATCCAAAGAATCTTTTTGGTCGATAAGAACATGTAACGTCGTTCTTATTCATTTCACCCAAGGAGGTTCGCATGAGCAGTAAACTCAGGAAGGAATTTAATGACCATATGGAATATCATGGTCTGGCGCACCACACGAAGCGAGGCTATATCGCTGCGATGAAAGGCCTGGCAGGTTATTACAATTTAGCACCGGATAATCTGACTGATGATCAAGTCCGAGCATATTTCCGTCATCTTCTGTTGGAACGTAAACTGGCCTGGACATCATGTAAGAATTATCTTTCCGGTATCACTTATTTTTACAGACATATCTGTGGACGTGAAGTTGATGATCGTTTTGGGCTGCCACCTCGCCCCCGAGGCAGGAAATTACCTGCTGTCCTAAGTATGGAAGAAGTCCGTCGCCTTTTATCAAACATCGATAATCTCAAACACAGGGTTATTCTTAAGACAATTTACAGTGCCGGACTACGGGTTGGAGAAGCCATTCGGCTGAAACCAGAACATATTGAAAGTGACCCATCAAGGATGGTAATCAGAGTGGAACAGGGCAAAGGTCGTAAAGATCGCTATACCACTTTATCTGAGAAACTTCTTGAGGAGCTTAGAGAATACTGGGTAGAGTATTCACCTGAATATTGGCTTTTCCCTGGTCAAAAGAAGAAAAAACATATTTGCAGTGCTTCTGTCTCTCAGATGCTTTACGACGCAAAAAAAAAGCAGGCATAAACAAACCCTGCAGTCTTCATACATTACGACATAGCTTTGCTACTCACCTGTTATATAACGGCTACGACCTTTATACCATCAGCCAACTCCTCGGCCATGCTTCAATAAAAACAACCACGATTTACCTGCATATCGTTCCGGCCAGATATGTAGAACTGAAAAGTCCTCTCGATTCTCTGGGAACATGGAAGGAGGACGATGATGAGTAAAGATAAGATTCCATTGGAGTTAGCTGAAATCTTCCGCAGGTACGGAAAGGACTTTCGAAAAAAGAATTACTTGTCCTCGGGGCAATCGAAGACCATGAGGCACATAGAAACATGTCGGACAGCAGCACTTGGAGGACATATTGAGGTTTGCAACCACTGTGGTTTTCAAAAGAATGCTTACAATTCTTGCCGAGATAGACACTGTCCGAAATGCCAGACACTTGTAAAAGAGAAATGGCTTAGTGCCAGAAAAGCGGAGTTACTTCCCTGTCCTTATTTCCATAACGTATTCACACTGCCACATGAGCTTAACCCTCTTATTCTTACAAACAAGAAGATCATGCTCTCAATTCTGTTTGTAGCCGTCAAAGAAACACTGCAGGTGTTTGCAGCAGATCCTCAGTGGCGCCTTGTGGGGCAACTGGGATTTGTTTCTGTTCTGCA
Organism: Spirochaetaceae bacterium; assembly: GCA_030633365.1. Next base: position 1,600 of record DAOVSY010000450.1, read on the forward strand.
CACCTGGAATCAGAAGCTGATGGATCATTTCCATCTACACTGCATTATCCCTGCAGGTGCCTTGTCCTTTGACAAGAAAAACTGGATTGCGGTTAAAAACAAATATCTTTTCAGAGTTCAATCAATGGCTAAAGAGTTTCGGAAAAGATATCTGAGAAAACTTGAGAATGCATACAAACAAAACAAGCTGAAATTTTACGGAAGATCCTCTGAGTTTGAAGCGCAAAAGGAGTTCTTGCAACTTGTTGAAACGGTGAAAAACAAGTCATGGATAACATATTCAAAGCAGCCTTTCGGCGGCCCGGAACAGGTACTTGAGTATCTGGGTCGTTATACTCACCGTGTGGCGATAACCAACAATCGCCTTACATCACTGAAAGATGGCAATGTAACATTTACCTACAGAGATCGCAGTGATGAGAACAAGAGTAAAGATTTGACGGTGAGTGTAGAAGAGTTTATTCGTAGATATCTTTTGCATATTCTACCAAGTGGATTCATGAAAATCCGTTATTATGGTTTTCTAGCGAGTACAAACAAGAAAGAGAGCATTCCATTAATTCAACGGTTAATAGACCCTCATTTTAAATCCACCGAGAAACAGAAGGAGACGATTCAGGAAATAATGCTACGACTAACAGGGAGTGATATCTCGCAATGCCCAGAATGCGGTAAGGGAGAAATGATTTGTACAGGTGATCTGCCAATACAAGCTATAAACTCATCCTGAGAGTTGTTTCAATGTAGAGATCTTTGACATCATCTGTGTGAAAAAGTTCGAAATCTGAACTAAACAGGAAAGGTATGCCCAATTTCAACAGGTATCGGCAATGAAGAGCCTTTTACAGCGTGCCAAGATAGGAAATCTTACCATGATCCCAAAACTACAATGATCTATCATGCTATGCGAGTTCTCTATTTCAGAAAATATCAGAGAATCATATTACCTTGCCCCTTCAAGCACTTCATTCAATCCCCATAGCGGTTCTTCATCATTCTTCGGAAGAATCCGCACTTCAGTTCTCAGAATTTATCAACAATTGCGTAGGGTTTTATCCTCGCAGGTGTGAAGAGTAAGGCAGTGCTTTGATGTGTGATCTTGGGCTATTGTGGACGCAACAATTGATAAATCCTATTCTGTATATACGTAATAACCATTTTAGCTAGACATGAGATAACTCAAGGCTGAGACAGCCAGAGATAAACTCTACATTTTTACATTATTCATAATAATTACACG
>DAOVSY010000616.1 GCA_030633365.1 Spirochaetaceae bacterium
ATGTCAAAGTATATTGATTTTTTGGTTTGAGTTTTTTTTAGAAAGTAAACTGTTTATAGGGTGGCTGAATAGTTGCAAATCTTTTTTCTATCGGAATTTCAAACCTGTAGAACACAGAAAGAGGTAGTAAAATATCTCCTCCATTAATCGTTTTCCCCTCGCTAATCCTTATATTAGTAATACATTCATTTATTGCAGAATATACCTCTTCCTTACTCACAGTGTCCGTGTCCTTATCGTATGTCTTAAGTACCCATGACAGATACCAGAGGTCATGTTTGTATTCTTCAAAATATTCTGGAACAGCTTTTATTCGGTGTTCATCGATTATACCATGTTTTTTCTTCAAGAACATGCATATGATCTTCTCAGTTGCATCAATTGCCGATATTTTTGTTTGAGCTAATTCCTGAAATTCAGAAGTCTCTTTGGGACTTTCCTTGAGCCCCTTAACTTCCCTTGTTCCAATAATGAGTTTAGTTCTCATTTTTTCAAAATCTCTAACCAGCCCCTCACACTTAAATAGTTGCAAATGAGCATCATCTACAATAATAACTGTTCTTTTATCATCAATTTTCTGAGCCTCTTTAAAATACGATTCAATACGATCTGCTGACCATTTTTTCAATTCAATAATGTAAACACTGTATCCTTTTTTCGCAAGATTAAAGCCAATGTTTTTCAGAATAACTGATTTTCCAGAAGCAGGCTCACCCAAAAGTAATTGAATACCGTTGTTTTCCAGCTTCTTTATTAGTTCATTCACTTCTTTTCGTTCAACAATGAAATCTTCTTCGAAGTCTAACCATTCTGGCTCTTTCTTGAAAAAATCTCCTTTAGTTGTATCTCCTTTCTTTAAGGTTGATTGAATGGTTGGCATGCTTACTGCTGGTTTTAGTTCTTCAATCAAACTCCGTATTAATTCTTTAATCTCCTCGTGTTCTACTCGAAGTTCTTCTAAATTGTAAAGGGCTAATTTCTGAATATCTTTTAAATACTCAACTGAACTTTCTGCCTTCTCACTGATCTCCATAAATTGACTTTCAGACAGCTCTTTCAGCTCTTTTATAAGCTCTTCTTTTTCATCTGGCGAGAACTCATTAATAGCATCTTTAATCACTGAACCTATAACAGGAATAGCACCAACAACTTCTTTACCAGTAAACATAGCGATATCTTTGAGCTTTAGCCTATCCTTCACCTTCCCAAAGAAAGTCTTGAGTTTTTCAGATACCATTGCTATATATCTCCATCATTTTTCTTTTGTCTTGTGTTTTTGGTGATTTAATCCATTTAAATGCATAGCCTGCTGCCATTTCATATAACGTGGTATATCCGAACTTACTTCGCATATCCCGCATTTTTAGTGTTATATCCGAACATGGTCCATTTACATCCATCCGGACGAAACTCAATCATCACCTACACTTTTCATCCTTCTCCTGTATTAAGTTATCCAACCCACCCCACAAAAACACACCAGCCACACAACCAACCCGACCTCCGCGTACGTCGTGATAGATACATGAAGCTCCAGCCTTCCCCGCCCGGACTGAAGTCGGCTGCATCTGCAAAATAGAGGTAGTAAGATTGAGTGAGCGCCAGAAGATGTGGGGTGGGTAGTTGTGTGTGTTCACCGAAGGC
>DAOVSY010000390.1 GCA_030633365.1 Spirochaetaceae bacterium
CTGGGGATGGGTACCTGAAGCAAAAATTCATGCAATCGCTGACATTGATTCTGAGGCCAGGGAGAACTTTGCCTCAGTTCATAAAGTAAAAAAAACTTATGATGATTATAAAAAACTAATAGAAGATCCTGAGATTGATATTGTAGATATCTGTCTTCCAAATTTTCTCCATGCCGAAGTGGCTATTGCTGCAATGGAAGCTGGTAAAGATGTAATTTGCGAAAAGCCCTTTGCCACAACCCTGGAGGACGGTGAACGTGTAGTGGCGGTACAAAAGAAAACCGGACAAAAGTATTTTTATGCTGAAGACTGGATTTTTGCCCCTGCTCTTGTCAGAGCAAAGAAAATTCTGGAGGAGGGGGGTATAGGCAAGGCAGTGTATCTTAGGGGTAAAGAAGTTCATAATGGATCCCATTCCCCTTTTGCTCAGAAAATTAAGTTCTGCGGGGGTGGAAGCCTGATACATCTTGCAGTGCATCCCATTGGTTTTTTTCATCATCTTCTTGGAATGCCGGTAAGTGTGATAGGAAAGTGTTCCGGGGGCGGAGAAAAAAATATGGTCCATAAAAAAATGGAAGGAGAAGATTGGAGCTTCGGTATACTCTCATTTGCAGATGGTACGGAAGTAACAGTGGAAGGCAATTACGTAACCCGTGGAGGTATGGATGATGTGGTTGAACTATATGGAACTGACGGTCGTCTTACTGTAGATATGACTTTTGGTAATCCTCTTTCAGTTTTTTCGATGAAAGGATATGGATATGCAATTGAAAAAGCCGAATTTACTCAAGGATGGACAAAACCTGCTGTTGATGAACATCAGACTCTGGGGTACAAAGATGAACTCCGCCATTTCAAGGATTGCTTTACCGGTGAGGCAGAACAGATGACAGGTACAAGAGCAGAGGACGGACTTAATGTCCTTAAAATTATAGATGCAATTTACAGATCCAATCAGACCGGAAAAGGAATAGATCTGTATAACTCCGGGAGAAAAGATGTATTTAACAGGTTTGGCTGATGAAGCTTCAGACATTTTATCTGATCAGATTGAAATTACAAAGAGTCTTGGTTGGGAAAATATTGAATCCAGAAATATTGACGGAATAAATATCCATGATCTTCCTGAAAAAAAGTTCAATATGGTATGTGATGAACTGAAAGAAAATAGTGTAAAAATTAACTGTTTCGGATCAACAATTTCGAACTGGGGTGTACAAATAACTGATCCTTTTGAAGGAACTCTTGAAAAAATTGAAAGAGCCATTCCCAGAATGCAAAGACTTGGGACAAGACTTATCCGTATGATGAGTTATGCAAGATTGAAAAACCCGAACGGAACAATCATAGATGACCAGTTGGAAGAGGAACGGTTCCGAAGACTCCGTATAATTACCAACTTATTCATAGATGCCGGTATTACTCCTGTCCATGAAAACTGTATGAACTATGGAGGAATGGGATGGAGTTATACACTTAAAATGCTGGATAATGTACCGGGCTTGAAACTGGTATTTGATACAGGTAATCCTGTTGCTAATATTGATTATTCAGCAGATCCTCCTGATAAGATGCAGTCTTCATGGGAGTTTTATAAGAAGGTTGAAAAGCATATTGCATATATTCATATTAAAGACGGTATTTATAATAAATCGAAAAATGATTTGGATTATTGTTACCCCGGAGAAGGAGATGGAGATGTCAGAAAAATAGTAAAAGATCTTCTGGACTCCGGTTACAATGGGGGCATTTCAATGGAACCTCATATGGCAGTTGTTTTTCATGATAAAGATGTTGCTGCTGATGCTTCCTTTAGAAGGGAGAATTATCTGGAATACGGACGTAGGTTTATGAAGCTGCTGGAAGAAGTAAATACTGATGTTTAAGGGTATTACTCTTAGGACTTTTCCTCCGGAACTGGATTGGAAGGAATGTATTTCTCTTGCCGCCTCTTCGGGGTTTGATTCCATAGAGCTCAATTTTGATGGTCGTCTGGATCTTAGTGTATCCAATACCCAGCTCAAAGAAATCAGACAGTTTGCAGAAAACAGGAAAATTGTAATTGATTCTGTTTATTCCCGCAGGCAATGGGTAACTCCTATTTCCAGTGCCAACCCGGAAATAAGAAAACAAGGGGAAGCAGTTCTTTCAAGACTTGTAGACATAGCTGCAATTCTGGAAGCCAGGGTTATTCTGGTAATACCTGGAGCAGTTGATAATTCCTGCATATCAATAGAGAATCTGGAAATTACACCATACGAAGATGTTTATAAAAGAAGTCTCGAAACAATCTCCAGGACAGCTCTTAAGGCTGAAAAATCAGATATTCTCCTTGCTGTGGAAAATGTACCAGGGAAATTTCTTTTAAGTCCCCTGGAAATGAAAGAGTTTATTGATAAAACAGAGAGCGATGCTGTTGGCTGCTACTTTGATGTGGCAAATTGTCTTTACTGCCACGGATATCCTGAACAATGGATAAGGATTCTGGATAAGCATATAAAAGCTGTACACCTGAAAGATTACAAGCTGGCCTCAGGCAATCTGACTGGTTTTGTAAATATCTTTGAAGGTGATGTTAACTGGCCTGAGGTGGCTAAAGCCCTGTCTGAAACCGGATATGATCTGTCTATGACATCAGAAGTTCTACCTCATTACAGACATCACCCGGAGCATCTTTGGGAAAGTGTAAGTGGAAGGATAGATTCGTTGATTAAAGATATAAACCTGTAGAAATGCGATTTATCGCGTCTCTACGATCAGGTCGACATCTCAATAATCACCCAAGGCACATCCATCTAATTTGTGTTTCAGTTCTTAAGCCATGTTCGTCCCAGGCTTCAATGATCATCATGTCCCCGCTTTGTACTACCATTTCTGAACCATTCTCAAAGTATATGCCTTCTCCTTCAAGAACATACCAAATTTCATTCTCCTTATGTTTATGGGGTTTAAAGGGATTATCCGGAAAGGTATTCCGAACTACAAAATGGACAAGAGGAAAACCGTATCCCTTAAGAGGATACGGCTTACGTCCATTTACTTCTTTTAAGGAAGAACCCTTAACAAGCATTATTTATCCTTTTCGAAAAACAGAAACTAAACTATTACGCATGTAAACTACCCACTGTTTGAACCAGCTAACCTTACTAAGTATTGTCAGTAGAGTTATTATGAATAGAACTAATGAAATAGGTCTTGTAAAGAAAGGTAAAATACTTCCATCAGATATTATAAGTGCCCTTCGAAGATTCTTATCCAGAATATCTCCAAGAATAATACCAAGAACCAATGGAGCAACCGGA
>DAOVSY010000355.1 GCA_030633365.1 Spirochaetaceae bacterium
ACCCTTTCTATAAATAGTAGAAACAGGAACAACACCTAATCTAAGTTTAAGATCAAACATTTCATCCACAAGCTTTCTAGTATCTACAAGTACATCATTGACATCATCCAGAATATCTCCAGGAACAAGAAAGGTCATCCCATCTCCACCAAATATAAATGGGAAGTTCATATCTTTTTTTACATTGGAAATAGCCATTGCCACAAGAGAGCCTGCTGTATTTACATCTTTATACTTACCATCAAGAATGGCAGTAGTAGAGTTAACAATATCTGTAATTATAATATACCAGTCCGGCGGAGGTTTGTAATAATAATCATAATTAAAAATGCTTCCAAAATCCGGAATAAATGGAATATCATCATAGGAATAAAGTTCTTCTTTCATTTTTCAAGTATCGGAATTTTAATTGTAAATACTGTCTCTTTTTTTAATTCAGATTCTGCAGTTATTTCCCATCCATGAGATTTTATTACTGCGGCTACATTTGCAAGTCCTAAACCAAAACCCTCAGTATTTCTTCCTTTGGAGCCTCTGTAAAAAGGTTCAAAAATATTTGGCAGTTCATCTTCTGGTATACCTTCACTCTGATTACTTATAGATAATATGTAGTTACTGGTTTCCTGGTTAACGGTGAATGATATAGTAGATTCAGGATAAGAGTATCTAAAAGCATTATGCATAAGATTTTCTATACTTCTGGTTACAAGTTCGGGATCCATATCAATAGAAATATTTTCACTTAATTCAATTTTAGATTTAAATATAAATTTATAGATACCTGCTTCTATAGAAAATGAATTAGACAGTTCACTTATAAAAGATCCAAACTCAACAGGCTTAAGACTGGTTTTCCAATCACCGTTTTCCAGTTTAACAAAATTTATTAAGTGTGAAATTCTTTCTTTTAAAAGTGTTGATTTATCTTTTATAATAACCATGTATTTTTCGAGAGTTTCTTTATCCTCTGCATACCCTTCAAGAACAGCATCTGCGTAACCGCTTATAGAAGCCAGTGGTGTTTTAAGATCATGAGACACACCCATAAAAAATCTGGCTCTTCTGTCATACTCATCTTTTACTTTAAGACGCATAATATTAAAAGAACGGGAAAGAGAAGCAATTGAATCATTACCTTTGTCTTGTAACTCAAAGTCAAAATCACCTTCTGCAACCTTCCTGGTTGCCTCCTCAATTTTTCTTAAAGATTTGTTAATAGATCTAATAATAAAAAGTGATAAAATTGTGACCACAGAAAACAGAACCAGAGGAAACACAAATGGAAAAGGGCTGTTTCTAAAAATAGAATATTTATCAGCCAGGGGCCTGTTTATAACGAGAACAGAAGAAGAACCATCTGTGAATGAAACAGTTAATGCTTCGATGGTAATTTTAGGATTTACAGAGTTTTTATTTTCTTCAATTAGATCTGTAAATATTATCTGACCGTTATTATTTTCTGAATTAAGAATTCTGGGATTCATATCAGATGACAATGTATTTATATATTTAATAAAATCGTCTTCATCAACTTCTGTGCCTATATATTCATATAGATGATAGTATTGACTAAACTGATTGTGGGTACTTTTCATATTATCAACACCACCAAAGGAAAGATACACAATAAGCATTATTAAAATATTAGGAATAAAAAAAGTTCCTATAATTAATAATAAAAAACGAACTTTAAGATTCATCTTTTATTTTCCTTTCATTAAAAATATAGCCTCTCCCATGGATGGTTAATATATATTCTGGATTAGATGGGTCTTTTTCAATCTTTTTTCTTATTCTTTGAATATAAACAGCTACTGTAGAAATATCCCCAAATTCCTGGCCCCAGACGGCCTGATAGATATCATCCGGAGAAAATGCTGTTCCTGGATTTTGTACAAGAAATCGAAGAACTTCAAATTCTTTTGTAGATAAAATAATTCTTTCACCATCTTTCTCAAGATGATAACCCTCCGGGGACAGGCTGAAGGAATCAAAAATTATTGCATTTACTGCCGAATGATCCTGGTCAGACCTGACTCTTCTTAGCAATGCTCTAATACGGGCTACAAGAACTTTTGGAGCAAAAGGTTTGTTTACAAATTCATCAGCTCCCAAACCAAGGCCAAGGACAATATCCTCGTCACCTTCCCTGGCAGAAAGAATTAAAACAGGAATATCTGATGATTGTCTTAACTTTTGAAGAAATTCAAATCCATCCATTCCAGGAAGGTTTATATCAAGGGTAATAAGATCATAGTTGTTACCTGACATATACTCAAAGCCAGCTTCTGCACTTACGGCTATATCTGAGTCTATACCATCTTTGGAGAGATAAAGCTGAACCAGTTCCCCCAGTTCAACTTCATCTTCTATAATTAATACCTTAGCATTCATCTTAGAAGCTTGTCCCCCCTATGGAAACTCCAAGGCTGACTGCTGCTATATTTCCAGCCATTGAATATTCTTCCCCTGCATCTCCAAACATTCTGGAAGCACTAAGTGAAATATCAATATTATCCAAACCACCCCAGGATATAGAAGGTTTAACCATACCAGAAAAAGAAGAAAAATTTTCTATATAAAATACTGACAGACTAAAATCACTGCCCCACATTTCTCTCCAGTTGGCACTGGCTGCGCCATAATGGACACCACTATCTATAAGAAGAGCAGAAATACTGGAAGGATCACTAGAAGAGACAATTCCAGAAACAAGCAATTGAGGGGTTTCATTTATGTTTACTAAATCCGGATCCGAATACCCTTCACCATTATAGTAGTACTGTCCTGAAAAACTCAAATTATAGTTTGAGAAATCATCACTCCAGGAATAACTTGCACCAACTGTACCCTTAAAAAAGAATATATCATCGTAAGTTGTGGTAGTAAGGCCTCCATCTTCTACAAAAGTTTTATCAGAACCATAGGAAATATATCCTTCACCATAAACTGAAACATCACCAATAGCAGAGGTGATTGTTGTCATTGCTGTAGGTGCCTTTTCATATTGATAAAACGAACCAATAGAAATCTAAATATTTGGAATAACGATGATGTTGTAAGGATCAATGGAAGTATTGGCAGAAGTGGTTACTTCTTCTGAAACAACAGTATATAAGTAATAATTATTTAAATGTGATTGATAATTCATTTTTAATGCAATAGGACCATCCAGATCTGCATCCGGTGCCTCGGGATCAATCCTGCTTAAAGAAAGAAGATCTGCAGGGCTGAAAAAATATCCTACACCCCAGTTGACTGTCTGTTTACCAGCCCGAAAGAACACCTGGTTATCCCAGTTGAAATCGGCAAAGAGTTCTTTAACAGTCACAATATCTTCAAAAAACCTCTCCTGTTTTATAGTATAAAAAGGAGAAGTAATATCTGCCTTTGCAAACACCCTGGTATCCTCATCAGGTCTGGCATCCAAATATAGCGTTGCACCTAAATCCAGAGATAAACTTTCTGTAAGATCACTACTGGCCAGATCGTCCGGGTTAATACCTCCCATACCGGCAGTAACATCAAAAAAGAAACTTCCACCTATTTCCACTCCAGAATCTGAAGTTAGAAGAATGGTACTTAGATCTTCCATAAGATCATCTGAAACCTCTTCTAT
>DAOVSY010000311.1 GCA_030633365.1 Spirochaetaceae bacterium
GGATGATATTGTAACATTTAAAAATATTGAAAAACATTTTAATCTTGAAGCAGGATTATTTTCCTCATTTGGCCGCTTTATATATGCTGTAAACGGGGTTTCAATATCCATTAAACGAGAGACTACCTATGGCCTTGTAGGAGAGTCCGGATGTGGAAAAACAACTACAGCAAGAATGGCAGTTGGCTTGTATGCTCCGGATAAAGGAAATATTAATTTTATAAGTAAAGATGGAAAAAGTTTTTATTCGAAAAATATAAAAAAATCTGAATTAAAGGAACTTAGAGGAAAAATAAAATATATATTTCAGGACCCTTCAAAATCTCTAAATCCACGTATGAACATATTCCAGATTTTAACTTCAGGTTACCGTCATTCTAAATTCTGGCCTGGAGAAAAACAGGCTAATATTGAAGCGGAAAAAATAATGCTGGATGTTGGACTGGCATCAGAAGATCTTCATAGACGACCAGCAGAATTTTCAGGTGGACAAAGACAAAGGATTTCTATTGCCCGGGCTTTAATAATGAAACCGGAATTTATTATCTGTGATGAAGTTGTCTCTGCTCTGGATGTTTCTATTCAAAGTCAGATATTAAATCTCCTTTTAGATCTCCGGGAAAAATATAACCTGTCTCTGCTATTTATTGCCCATGATTTAACAGTAACTACTTTTTTCAGTGATAGAATTGGTGTCATGTACAGAGGTAGAATAGTAGAAGAGGCAAATGCCCTGGATCTGTCAAAAAACAGAGTTCATCCTTACACTAGACTTATGTTTGCAAGTATTCCTTCCGGAATTGCTTTAAATGATGAAAACAAAAAAAATTCTCAGGAACAGATTAAGAAAATAGATGCAAAACAGTCAGAATTTGATTCAAGTGAAAAACTCATAGCTTGCCCTTTTGCACATAGATGTCCACATGTTATAGACAAGTGTAAAGAAAAGATTCCTGAACTTAGGGAAGTAAGCCCGGGTCATTTATCAGCATGTTTTAGAAATGGGGAGATTTAACTGGACCAGAGGTGATACAGAACAAAATACCAGGCTGTTTTCTTGTAAATTCTTATTTTTAGTGATATACAATTATCTAACAGCTTTTTAATTATAAATTTTAAGAATGGGGTATATGATTCGTCCGGATAAAAAGAGACTTGCAAAAGATATTGGCTATCTTTCCGCTTTGTCAAAAGCCGGTTATAAATCTCTGCAACAGGGAAATATAACAGCTGCTGAACACTATTTTAAACAACTCCTTGAGGTAGATCCAAATAACAAGTATGCCCTTACAGGTATGGGAGAGATTGAAACTTCAAAGGATAATTCAGCACAAGCCATAGAATATTATATGACCTGTACATTACATCATAAAAAAGATATTCAATCTCATGAAAAACTTGCAGAAACTTTCTGGAAAATAAAAGACTTCAAAAATGCAGCTCTGTTCTGGGAAAAGTTACTTACATTTGATCCAAATAATAATTTAATTTTATCTCATCTTGGTGATGTATATAGAAAACTGGATAGAATGAATGATGCAGAAAAGATGTATTATCAATCTCTTCAGAGAAATCCGGAAAATAAGTATGCCTTAAATGGTATTGCGTCTCTTTATTATGAAAATTTAAGATATACAGAAGCAATTACTTTTATTATCCGCCTATTGAAACTGGAATCTGACAACATAAAAGCTATTACTTTTATTGGTAACTGTTATCGTAAACTTCAGTCTTTTTCGGAAGCCCTGGTATACTACAATAGAGCATATAATTTGGAATCAGATAATTTTTATGTATTATTTGGTCTTGCTGATTGTAACAGGGGGCTTAAGATCCATGATCTTGCACTTGAGTTCTGGCTTAAAATACTTGAAATAGATCCGGATAATCACGCCATATTAAGCAGGGCTGGAGATGCTTTATTTGCAGTAGGAGATATATCGGGAGCTGAGGAGTATTATCAACAAGCAATAACAATAGGAAATGATATTCATGCATCCATTGGCATAGCAAAAATTGAACAGCTCAATGGTAACTGGCAGAAATCACTTCAAATACTAAATGAACTCTCTCAGGATAATCCCCTTAATATTCGAATCCTTTTTGAAAATATACATCTTCTCATAAGATTAGAATTAATTAACAAAGCTGAGAAAAAAATAGACAATTACCTGAACTCCGGAGGATCAGATCTGGAGATAGACCATATAAAAAATATGCTAAAAAATGTTGATGCTTAATCTTGATATTTAGATTCTGGTGTTATATATTTTAATTGAGCGGGTTTGTCATACTCAAGAAAGTAAATATTTTAATAGACAGCAAAAATTATTCAGACCTCTAAAAGTATTTGTATAGGGGTTTTCCCCAACAAACGGAGGCGAATAATGACTAAATTTTTTAAAACAATGCTGATTATTAGTACTATTTTGGTAGTTTCTATGCCCTTGTATGCAAAAACTGATACAAGCGACAACCTGGAAACAGGTGATGTAATTACTATTATAGATGATAAAACTGATTTGAAAGAAGATCAGACAATAGATGCTGACCCTATAGAATATACAGCAGTAAGATCCAGGCACCAACACAGGCTTGGAGGCAGATCCGAAAGCGCAGGCGGAGGATTAGCAGTAGCTGCCGGACGTTCTGAGGCAATAGCTCCCGGTAATTTCAAAACTAAAAAATAGTTAACATGAAATAACCCCAGAGTATGTATAAACCCGCTCTTTTACAAAATTCTAACATAATTTTCAGAAATTAAGGTTGAATACACGTATTCCTGTTTTATATACTCATTGTATGAAAAAATAAAATAGAGAGGTTATACATGCAGAATTTTGAATTCTATTCCCCTACCAGAGTTATTTTTGGAAATGATATATTAAAAGATATAGGTACATCAGCAAAAGCATTTGGAACTAAAGCTTTATTGGTTTTCGGACAGAATAGTATCAGGAAAAGCGGTCTGTACGATGAAGTAAAAAACTTACTTATAGAAGCTGGCATTTCAGTTACAGATTATCCAGGTGTAAAACCAAACCCCGAGTTGCCTCATGCAAAGAAAGGAGCTGCAACAGCTATAGAATCCGGAGCTGAGATGATTATTGCCGTAGGTGGTGGAAGTGTTATTGATGAGTCAAAAGCCATTGCTGCCGGAGCTTGTTATTCTGGCAATTTATGGGATTTTTATAATCAGACAGCATCTATTAAAAAAGCACTTCCAATTATAGCTATACAAACTCTTCCTGCAACCTCATCGGAAACAAATCAGGTTAGTGTACTGACCAATCCTGAAACCAATGAAAAATTTGGAACAGGATCACCTTTACTTGTTCCAAAGATTGCTTTTCTGGATCCATCACTTACCTTCACTATTCCACTCGAATATACTGCTTATGCCAGTTTTGATATAATGAGTCACCTGCTGGAAGGATATTTTACATCTACAGATTCATTTGCACCTGTTCAGGATGGATTTGTAGAAGGTCTTGTTAAAGCAGTTATGACCAGTTTTAATTTAGTTCAAAAAAATCCCAGAGACTGGGATGCAAGAGCCTCTCTTATGTGGGCAGGAGCACTTGCCTGGAACGGCTTGTGTAAAGCAGGTGTTAAGGGAGCATCAACCCCTAATCATATGCTTGAACACCCACTTAGTGCTGTTTATAACATTGCACATGGAGCAGGCCTTTCTGCGATATTCCCATCATGGTTAAGATATAAAAAGGATTCAATTGCTCCAAGAATAATTAGATTTGGTGAAAAGATTCTGGAAATGGGAGATGAGATAAAAGGATTACAGGAAAACCAGGCATGCGACAAAATAATAGATACGTTTAGTTTGTGGATTGGGAATACAGGCTGCCCTCTCAGTCTCAAAGAAGCAGGTATACAAAACCCCGGCATTCCTGAACTTGTAAAGCAGGCAAGAACCCTTTGCAGATTATGGGGTATAGATGGCTACAGTGACGAAGATCTGGAGACTATTTACAAGATGGCTTTGTAATTTGGTTTGTAAAGTCAGCTTCTTCAATTTTCGGATATATTTATTCCTGTTTTCAAGTAATTTTCTGGCTTATTTCAGCATGTTTCAGGAATGGGAAGATAGAACCAGATAAACAATTACTCTTCTATTGACACTTTCTCCAC
>DAOVSY010000504.1 GCA_030633365.1 Spirochaetaceae bacterium
TACTGTAATTGTATGTACAGCTCTCATTAACAGAAAAATATAGTTCGGTTCTGTTGCAGGTTGAAACTAATACTGCTTCCAAATGGGGAACAACTATTTTTAACTCTTTTAGAAATAGAACATTATCTTCATCACTGAATGTCAGCTTCTCTCTTATACTGAGTGGTGCTGTTTCGTGATTAATCCCAAGAACTACAATCATTTAAGACCTGCATCATTGAGTATATTTTCAATTTCAGGTTCAAGGAGAGTTTCAAATTTTCTTTTTTTAAGATTAAGATCCTCTTTCGAACTGGAAATTATTTCTGTTCTAATTTGACTAAGTCTTTCCAATTCATTTCCTATATTCTGAGGCAGTATCCTGTCAATAAATTCTCTTAGTTTTCCTGCAAGCATAGGTAGTTTTCCAGAGCTTGAAATAGATATCTGAAGATCTCCTCTCCTTACCTGGGCAGGTACATAAAAATTACAATTATCAGGATCATCAACACAGTTAATTAGAATATTGTTTAATATAGATTCCTCATAGATAAGTTTATTTACTTCTGTTGAATTAGTTGCAGCTATAACAAGAAAGAAACCATTAGTATCTCCTGTTTTATATAGTCGCTCATGATAAGTAACAACATTATTTGTAATTAGATTATTCAATTTACCGGTGATATCAGGTGAAATAAGAGTAACTGCTGCACCTGAATCAATCAGACTAAGTGTCTTTCTTTCTGCAACAACACCTCCTCCAATAACCAGACATTTAACATCTTGAAGCTTCAAAAATAACGGGTACATATTTTCTCCTAGAATTTATGCATGGTAATATTAGTTAAATTTCCAACCATGAAAATAATAATTATCAGTATAAAGCCTATAATTGAGCAGTAACTCATCATTCTACCTTTTAGCTTAAAAATTCCAATAGTTAAAAGACTTAAAAGGTAAATGAACCAAAGTACAATAGACAGAAATATTTTTGGATCTGTATAAGGGACTGTTTCCCATATTTGATATGCCAGTACAATTCCTGTTGTTAACCCCATACTCAAAAGAACAAATCCGGCAAAAAGGGCAATAATGTTTAATCTTTCCAGAATTTTAAGGGGAGGAAGCTCAAAAAACAGATCATCAAATTTTTTCTTTTTGAACCTTCCCAGGAGGTAGAGATGCATTAAACCAAGAATGAAGGAGTATATAAAAAAAGTATATCCAAAAATTGTTGTAATAGTATGGAGAGAAAAAAGAGGCATCTGAATTAAATTTCTATCCAGTACAGGATTTCCGGAGCCAAATGCTGAAATGATTTGTAAAAAGAATATGAGGGGGAAAATAAAAGCACCAGGTGATTTTTCTGCCAATCTTATTTCAAGTACAAGGAATGTCACTGCCATAAATAAAGCAAGAGCTGAAAGAGCCTCAAAAACTGTACTTAATGCAATAACTCCCCTTGTGGTACCAATTATAATAATCATTAACAGGTGAACAGTAATACTTGTAAATAAGAGTACTCTGTTGGCCACATCCAATGCTTTGCTTTGAATGTGGAGCCTTCTTAGATAACCTGCTGCCAGGACAAGGTAAAAGACAGCAATGATAATATTTCCATATATCAGCATTTAAACTCCATCAGAACTGACTGGTCAGTTCTTAAGTGATTATTACCTAAAATATAAAATATGTCCAGTATATGTTCTGAAAATATCGATATTTCTTACGAAACTTATCATAATATAAAGTCAGGATGACATTGCTAATATATACTTGCTGAAAATAATTTAACTTAAAAGGAAAAAAAATGGAAAAGAAATTCGCTGCAATCGGGGCATTTTTAGCCGGCTTATCAGTCGCAACAGGTTCTTACGGTGCACATGGATTACAAAAGCTGGTTCCCATTGAGCGCATACATACCTGGGAAAAAGCTGTTCGATACCAGATGTTTCATGCCTTTGCCCTCTTTTTTGTTGCATGGGCACTAACACAATGGTTGAACCAGACCAAAGTTCTAAATGCAGCAGCCTGGTCTTTCATAGCTGGAACTGTATTCTTCTCAGGCAGTGTCTATATCCGTGTTTTTACTGGGGATCTGCAAACAGAAGGCTTTGCTACTTTTCTTGACCCAGCCTATATCACTCCTCTTGGCGGTATACTGATGATCGTTGGCTGGGGTTTATTTATGTGGGCAGCTTTGAAAGCAAAATGATTGTGGAATTTGCATCCTAACCATAACTGTGGAGCCCGGATAATACAAAGTTTACACCAAAAAATGTAAAGATTGTAAATAAAAATCCTATAACAGCAAGAATGGCAGAAGTTTTTCCCCTTAGGCTTTTAACAAACCTGGTATGAAGGTATGCAGTATAAACCAACCAGGTAATGAGGGCCCATGTTTCCTTTGGATCCCAGCTCCAGTAGGAACCCCAGGCAGCCTCTGCCCAGATAGCGCCAAAAATAAGAGCTCCTGCAGTATAGATAGGATA
>DAOVSY010000275.1 GCA_030633365.1 Spirochaetaceae bacterium
GCCCAGCCAGGAACTGGTGTCAATTACTTCATCAAGATTAAGATCCTGTACACCAAAACTATTTTTATCAGGATTATTATACTTTGTTAGAGCACTGTTTAGTTTTGGACCTGCGAAAAACTTAAATACATCAACATTTCTTGAACTTTTTATAACAGGACGGGACATATACATTTGTGAAGCATCATTGATACCAGGAACAGGACTATCAGAAAAAGCAATCTTATACTGAGTAGAATCGGGTATTCCAATTAGTGCAAAGTATTTACCTGCAATTGCAGCCCATGAAACATTACTTGCTACAGAAAAAGTATTATTCTTTAGCTTATTATTTTCAAGTTTACCGTTCTCATAAGTAAAATATTTTCTATATTCATATCTTCCACCAATCTTCTCTGCTTCCGGCCCTATCTGAGGTCCAAAACCAAGAGAATATGAATATCCATCAAAATCTAAAGGAAGGTATTCGTTTACACTGTTTTCAAAAGAAACATGCAATTCAAACATATAATCATTTGGATTAAATACATATGTTTTTTTAAGTGTAAAGTAAGATGTATCAGTTTCATTTAATTTGAAGTTTCTATAAAACTCATGAGTATATGCGTCTATTTTTTTGTAAAAAAATAATTGATTAACAGCAGCAGTATCTGATGATCCAAAGTATATATTGAAGGCATTCATACCTGATTCACCATTTTGAATCATTTCGAGAGGCGCATCATTGTCAAGATGTTCTTTCAATTGTAAAGAACTTACAGTACCGCCAACTGTAGAAAAAGTAACTGTTAAGATCTCTGTTTCAAGAACTATCTCTCTGTTAAGAGGTTCCAGTCCACCATCTTCCCAGGGAACCAATTCGGATTTACCCGGTGTAGATATAACATTGTTAGATGTCTGCTGATTATTATCAGATTGTTCTGTAGTCTGAGGAACATTTTGTACAGTTTCCTGTACAATTGCCTGCTGAGGTTCCGGGGGGAAAAATATCCCCTGTAACATGAAACCACCGGTTATTACAATTACAGAAAGAATAACTGCAATTAGTGTATTTTTGTCCATTTCTACTCCTAAAGATACACAGGCGAGAGGCCAACAAGTTGGCAACCAGCCTACGGATGCATAGGCGAGCAGCAAACTTGTTTGCGACCAGCCAATTCAGGAAATGGAAAATGGATTACAGAAAAATATCTGCCTTTGCAAATAAGTATTTTACCTGATTCTCCCGTATAGAGTAATTATAATCACCCGGATAGAGTACTATAATAAAATCATATCCAGGTTTTAAATTATTTTTTAAACTTCTGTATATCTCACGTAATATCCGTTTTGATCTGTTACGCTGAACAGAATTACCATACTTTCGAACCAGGGTAACTGCTATCCTGTTCCATTCCAATTCATTTTTTCGATAAACCAGCTTTGCTCCAGGGCAGGATACCCTGGAAGATGATTTAAATACTCTACTGATTTCAGATTGAGACCTGAGTCGTTCAATCCTAGTAAGGTTTTTTCTCATCAGCAACTGAAAGTTTTTTTCTACCTTTTCTTCGTCTTCTGGCTAAAACCAATCTACCTGCTTTTGTTGCCATTCGGGCTCTAAACCCCAATTTTCTGTTTCTTTTAACACGGCTTGGCTTGTAAGTAAAACTCATAGTCAGCTCTCCTTATATTTATCGCATAATGCGCATTTATATCTTATTAATTAAAAATTACCTGTTTTAATCGGTTCGCCAGTATACTTTTCCGTTTAATGAATGTCAATGGTTAGGGGAGCCCACAGGGTCGATAAATCGATCCTGTGGACTCCCCCTACAACTTAATTACTATTGTGACTATTTTTTAAAATAAAGCGTATATCGATAATATCCAGTTCGGGATAACTCTTCTGAACATTCTTTAATATCTTTTTTTTTCTCATTTGAAGAAGCTGAATCCAACCTGGATGATCTGCCTCGACCAGTAAAATACCATTATTTAAATCTTTAACTGTTGAGTGGCTGGACATATCTTCCCCTGCAATATTGTTCCAGCTTTTAAAAACAGAAGAATATCCATTTTCCATATTTAAATGAAGATTACGCATATAATCTCCAAGTATATCTCCTGCTTTTTTCATTTTTTACTTATTACCCCGTCTTCTACATTCAATATTACTGTATCATCCATCAAGTATTCATTATAATGTTCCCCTGGTAAAAAAGTAAAAAATATTTGCTCATATTCCGGTAGAAACTCTAAAAATTTTATTCTTCTTTTATTGTCAAGTTCCAGTAATACATCATCCAATAAAAGAAGAGGTTTCTTTTTTGTTTTCTCAGAAAAAAATATTGATTGTGCTACTCTTAAAACAAGTGAAATTAGTCTTAACTGTCCCGTAGAAGCAATTTTAGAATAATCCATAGATTGGTAATTGTACTTTAAACCATCTCTATGAGGACCGGTACTGGTTGTTCCTAAAGCAAAATCTGTAGATATTTTCGATTCAAGTCGTTCTACTACATCAGATTCAGTGGTACAATTTTTCCACGAAGGAAGATATTCAATATACAATTCTTCATCAAAACCGGAAATTTCTTTAAATAGCGGCGAAAATGTTTTATTAAATTCGATAATAGTAGTATCTCTGCTTTTTTGTAATTTAAGACCGGCACTTGCCAATTGATAATTATAAACATCCAAAAGGTCTTTTTTATCATTTTTTATTTCAAAATTTCTAAGTTTTAATATTTTTCTGTAATTTCGAAGATTATCGATATATGCAGAATTATAAAGACTAATAGTCTGGTTTAAAAACCATCTTTTACGTTCCGGAGTTCCATTTACAAAAGAAAGATCTTCATGAGAAAAAATAATACATGGAATATTCTGAATTAGATCTTTTCTGTCTTTAACAATTTTTCCATTATAATTAATTTTTTTTACTTTCCCAGATAAATTAATGGAAACTGAATTTGACATCTCATTATTACTGGAATACTCACCATAGAGAGTCATCTCTTTACAATTATTTTTAATTAGTAAATTATCCTGATGGGTTCTAAAAGAAGATCCATAGGATAATAAATATACAGCTTCAAGAAAATTACTTTTACCTTGTCCATTTTCACCAGTAAGAAAAATTTCTTTATGTCCTAATTCTATTCTTTGATTTACCAAATTTCTAAAATCAAAGGTTTTTAGAGAAGTGAATCCCATTAAAAAGAACTCTTAGTCCAGCTGCATTGGCATTACTATATGAAAATAATCTTTTTCAGGTATAGAAATAATAGATATTGCTTTATTTGCTTCTGTAAACTTAATGGTTATATTCTCTTCTTCAATTACTTTAAGTGGATCCAGTAAATATAGATAATTTAAAGCAATAGTAAGACCATCTCCCTCATAATCACAGGTAATTTCTTCTTTAGCTACACCTATTTCACTTTCTTCAGAATTAAGGGTAATTGTATTATTTGAAAATGTTAAGTATATTCTTCTTGATTTTTGTTCAACTAATAATGAAACTCTTCTTAAAGCTTCTATAAGATCTTTTTTACTAACATTTATATTAAATTCCTGATGTTCAGGAATTACACGATTATAATTAGGAAATTGACCTTCTATTAAATTAGAAGATATTTTTTGATTATCAAATTTAACAAAAATTGATTTTTCTGATACTGCCAAGTAAAGATTTCCCTCTCCACTTGCAAGTTTTTTTATTAAATGAAGAATTTTTGTAGGAATTATAACAGCATCAAAATCTTTAATTTCTATTTCTAAATCTTTTTTTATAAATGAAAGTCTTCTGCCGTCTGTAGCTACCATGGAAAGTGTTCCTTCCTGATGCTCTAAATATACTCCATTCATAAAATATCTTGTTTCATCATCAGAAACAGAAAATATAGTTTGACTAATCATATCAATAAGACTGCTCTGTGATAGTTCAAAATACTTACTATCTTCAATTTCCTGAATTTCAGGGAATTTTTCTGAAGCTATTGATTTTAACTGAAAATTTATTTTACCAAAAATTGGATTTATTAATAATCTTCCATCTGCAAGATTAAATTCTACATCACCATCAGGTAACGATCTAATAATACCCAAAAATTTATCACAATATACAGTTGTACTTCCTGGCTGAGATACATCTACAGGTATTTGAGTTTCAAAACTAACTTTTAAATCAGTAGCTTTAATTTTTAAAATTCCATTATCAGCTTCCAAAAGTACATTTGATAAAATTGATAATGAATTTCTAGATGAAATTATATCCTGAGCTATTGATATTTCTTTAAGTATTACATTTTTATGACAGGTAAATTTCATTTTATATCTCCTTTGGTTGCATAAACGAGTAGACAATTTGTTGGCTACCGGTTTCTTTCTTATCCTTATTAATAATTAATATAGTAATAGTAATAATAGGCACTGTAGATATGTTAGTATCTCACATAAAATCAATGCCCATAATGTTTTAATGATCTTAATAAATTAGATACATTATTAACAATTCTCTAACATACTAACATCAATGTAATATTATCCACCTAATAGTACTAATATATCAACAGGTTATTACTACTTTGTTCCTGTTTCTTTTATTTTTTGTATAAGATTCCTTATATAAGGTTCTATACTTGGATCTGCCTGCATTTTAGAATCAACTCTCTGACAGGCATGCATCACTGTTGTA
>DAOVSY010000249.1 GCA_030633365.1 Spirochaetaceae bacterium
ATTATTATATCTGCACCCTGGGACATTAAGCCTTCTGCTGCCTGTCTGGCTTTTAGTGGATCATTAAAATCTCCAACAAAAATATATTCCAGTGTGGCATCTGAGTTCTGATCTCTAATAGCCTGGTTGATGGCATTCACTTCACCTCGAATAAATGGAAGTTCAAGTCCACCAATAAATCCAATTTTACCCGTTTCTGTTTTCATAGATGCAAGTGCACCCAGTACATAGAAACCTGTGTAGTAATTTCTTTCAATATACCAAATATTATCACCCAGAGTATCTGGTTTTGCATCTACTTCGATAATGAATGTTACATCTGGATAATTTGTTGCAACTTTTGCAACAGCTCCGTTAAACTGAGCACCATGAACAAAAATAATACCAAAGTCAGCATTAATATATTCTTTTAAAACTCTCTCTGCATCAGGCACAGCAACCTTTTCTGAATAAGCTGATTTAATTCCTGAACCATTAGCAGCCTCCTGAAGCGCAATATAACCTATAGTGTTATAATCAGCATCCTGTATGGATCCTGGAAAAACTGCAGCAACTTTTATTGCGCCAGTTTCTGTGCTCTCTTCTGTTTCTCCACCCCCGAATGCTGAAAAGCTCACAACTAAGCTAAATAGCAAAACCATAACTAAAATCTTTTTCATTTTATCCCCTCTTTAAAAAATTAGTATTATTCAAGACTACTGTTTAGTCCAAAGTTAATATTACTCCAGAATAAAATAGCTGTCAATTAAATATATTCAAAATAGTTAAAATGATTATTATAACCAATATATAAATATTACTACATATTAAGCATTCCATTTTCATTCAGAAATTTAATAATTTCACCCGCATCAAGCTTATCCAAAGAAGATATTTCCTGCATTCCTGTTTTTGCATTCCATCCATGTTTGGAATAGTATTCATCAAGCATAATTTGAAATTTTTCGGGATCCATAAACTCACCCTTATATGGTCCGGAAGATAGAGCCTGGGACATAACCCTCTGAGGAAGAATATCATTCTCTCTTGAGAACCCTGCATGAACGGTATTAAAAGCTTTCTCAAAATTTATTATCTTCTGACCAATTTTCCAGATCTTCTTTTTGGTCATATCCTCACCGGTTAGAGCTTTAAAAAGTTCAACAAAATGCCATGTATCCGCAAGTGAAACCTCATACCAACCCGCATCGAAGTAACAGATACCTACAGAATCCACAATTGCCTTGTAAATTTCATACCAGGCCACAAGTTCACCCTTTTTTTCATAGGATCCGGGAACTCCAAAAGTTGAAACACCAAACAGCCATTTACAGATATTTTCCGGTATCTGCCTGTTTTCAGTTTGGGGAGCCCCACTTAGATGACCACCACCACGACTGCTGACTGCAATAGAAAATGACCATGCTTTATGAGATCTAACTCCCTGCTCATTTATTCCCACACCCTTAACCTGCATAGCAAACTGCTCACTATTTTTACCTATTATTTTTGCGGAACCGGATGTACCTTCAGCTAAAGTATTACCAAAATCCTTTCTATAAGCAATATTTTCAAGTAGTTCCAAAAAAGCTGCACCATTGCCCCATTTTAATTCCAATCCAAAGGTATCGTCTTTATTAATTATTCCATTTTCAAAACATTCAATAGCATAGGCAATAGCAGATGAGACTCCATCAACATCCAGGCCAAGATTGTTACATAGCAAATGTGCTTTTAAAACATAGTAAGGATCATCCACATCCCAGTTTGATCCCAGTCCTCTGACTGAATTTGCATGCATCCCCTCACCTGCCAGTTTTTCCCCATTATGTTCCATTTCATACCAGTTCAAACAAGCCAGAGAACAATTATAACAGGTTGTTCTGGCAGTCGAATATTTCTTAAATGCATCTCCATTGATCTTTTCTGACTTAAGTGGATCCCAGTATTCTTCCTGCAGGTTTCTAACAGATGTAGGAACTTTACCACTCCACCCTCCTACTCCAGCCATCCCATGAGTACCACCTTTTCTAAGACCATCAGAGGCAGTGGATGATTCGACAAGCCAATTATAATTTGAAGATATTTCATTGAAAGATTTAAGATTTTCACATTTCAAAGAACTTGTACCTTTGGCAACTATAGCTTTCAGATTCTTTGCTCCCATTATTGCACCTGAGCCTCCCCAGGCAAAAGCATGACCTTTATCAGTCATTACACAGGATATTTTTACCAGATTTTCCCCTGCAGGACCTATACATGCAATTCTTACTTTTTTCTCATTTAAATTTTTTCTTATAATATCTTCAGTATCACCGGTGCCTTTTCCCCATAAGAAACCTGCATTTTTAATCTCTACCACATTGTTGTGCAGATACAGATATACAGGATATTCTGATTTACCCTCAATAATTATGGCATCAAAACCAGATCTTTTTAAAACTGGTCCTAAATCTCCACCACCACTGGAATATAAAATACCATTATTTAATACATTTTTGCTTACCAAAGCAATTCTCGAAGAACCTGCCAAAGTAGTACCAGTAAAACATCCGGTAGCAAAAACAATCTTGTTCCCTGCTGATAGAGGATCTACATCTTTTTCCACTTCATCAAAAATTACTTTGGAAGCATATCCCCGACCGCCCAGATATTCATAGTATTCAGTAGATTGAAAAATATCAATTTTTCCTGAAGATAAATTAATTCTGGCTATCCTTCCAAAAGGTAAATTCATTTTATACCTATCCTTGTGTGTATTAGATCAATTATAATTGTAATTGCATTATTTAAATAAGTAAATCAAAAACTAATTTCAAATTTCTTATAAAACCAGATCACAAGCTTCCGGAGGCATCCAGTGAGCATCCTTACCATCCCATTTAACATTGCAACCAAGAGGGTTCGTAACATCAACAGATACAGGCTTACCGGATGTAATTTCTTCTAAAACCCTATCAAGATCATTCACTGTCATTTTAGATGTATCTTTAGGATTATCAACAGCCCGTCCTGTATAGACCAGCTCTCTTTCCATATTAAATACATAGAAATGGGGAGTTCGCAGAGCTCCATAGGCCCTGGCAATATCCTGGCTTTCATCATATAAATATGTCCAGGGGAATTTATATTTTTCCATCCTTTCTACCATAGAAGGGAAATCATCATCGTTGTAAGTATTTTTGCTGTTGGAATTTATTCCAACAAAACGGACAGATTTATTCATATATTTATCTGCAGTCTGCCTTGTAACTTCATCCGAACCAATAACATAGGGACAGTGATTACAGGTAAAAAAAACAACAAGCACATCTGATTCATCAAAATCTTTAAGACTATATTTTCTTCCATCTGTAGCAGGCAATGTAAAATCGATTGCTTTAGAACCTATAGACATAGTAAAACTCATCCTGGCCTCCATAAATATTATTAATTTTAGTTTAATAGGAAAATAGAGCTTAGTAAACTATTAAATGGTAATATCAAAATCACTTTTGATCTGAGGCTTTTGTGTTGTCTATAAATTCAGCTTGTTATTGGATTTTTGCGCCAGTCAATTGTCAATATTTTAGAGAAGAAGTATTTTTAAAGTAAAAAATGTGATCCAGCGCAAAAATTTTATCTCGACCTGATGAAGTACTACATGATAAGATTTATTTCGAATATAAATTGGAGTATATATGGATAATAAAGCAATAAATGTTGTAGTAACAGGTGGCTCCAGAGGGATAGGACTGGGCCTTACAGTAAATTTTCTAAAAAGAGATTGTAATGTCACAATAAGTGGAATGAATGAGGCCAGGCTGCAGAATACATTGGTACAACTGAGAAAAGATTTCCCTAATCAAAGAATTTCAGGTTATATCTCGGATATTACAGACAGGACAGAAGTTGAGAAGTTGTGTGATAAGGCACTGGAAGAAAATGGCTCCATTGATATATGGGTGAATAATGCCGGCAAGGGCCAGAACATGGAGTACTCCTGGGATCTTGATAGGGATACATATACAAATATAATTTCAACAAATGTAACTGGTCTGATGCATGGCAGTCTTGCAGTCATGAATAAAATGATAAAACAGGGTTCCGGGAAAATTTTCAATATGGAAGGCTTTGGAAGTAATGGTATGATCCGTCCCAAAATGGCTGTCTACGGTACAACAAAACAGGCAGTAAGGTATTTTACCAGGGCTCTTGCAAGGGAGGCAGAAGATACAAAAATATTGGTAGGTACAATATCTCCCGGTATGGTAATAACCGATTTTATTACAGAGCCTTTGAACCAGCTTAGTAAGAAAGAAAAAGAAAAAACAATTAAGATATTTAATATACTTGCTGACCGTGTGGAAACAGTCACCCCTTTTCTTGTGGACAGGATGCTTAAAACCACAACTAACGGAATTAGAATTGAATGGCTGACAAAACCAAAGATTTTCTGGAGATTTTTAACAGCAGCTATATTTAAGAGAAATGTTATTGCCATTAATGAGACAGAGAATGTTTGATCAGACAGATAAAATATATCAGGTTTCTGATCTTACTTTTTTAATTAAAGAAATTCTGGAATCCTCCTTTATGGCTCTTACAGTAGAGGGAGAACTTTCCAATTTTCGACCATCCAGTACAGGTCACTGGTATTTTACACTAAAAGATGATGATGCAATGATACAGGGAGTAATGTTTAAAGGTAAATCGGCAAGTGTAAGATTTCAACCTAAGGATGGGCAAAGAGTAAAAGTAAAAGGAACACTGGCTGTTTATGCAAAAAGAGGCAGCTATCAGATTATCTGCAGTTCCATGGAGATGTCTGGGGAAGGTGATATTCTTGCAATGCTTGAAAGACGCAAACAGAAACTGGCAGCTCTTGGATATTTTGATATGGATAGAAAAAAACAACTTCCCCTTTTCCCATCAAAAGTTGTAGTTGTAAGTTCCCCAACAGGCGCTGCTCTCAGAGATATACTTCAGGTACTTAATCGCAGGAGTTCAGGTTTGGATATCGTTATTCTACCTGCCCC
>DAOVSY010000474.1 GCA_030633365.1 Spirochaetaceae bacterium
ACTATATGAAAATAATTAGTATATCCATAATTATTTTTACTCTTACCTTTGGAGTTTTATTTGCAGTTGATTTTGGCGGTAGTATTGATGGGACATCAATTATCTCATATTCAGAGGATCTTAGTGACTACAGAGAGAGCAATCTATCTCTGTGGCTTTCATCTGACTTTGGAAATGATATTAAATTTTTCTCCAAAGGGAGTTATACATATTCTACTGTTTCTCCATATTTATTTGAAATTGATTTTTTAAATATAAATAAAGAAAACGAATCAATATTCTCTTATACTGTAGGAAGACTTTGGACATCTGATTTCTCCGGATATATTTTTAATCATACTATGGATGGAGTAAAAGCGGAATTTAATTATCCTACTGCAAGTATCTCCATTTCTGCAGGATACACAGGTTTTCTTTTTAAGGAATCATCTTCTGTCCTTATATCCAAAGCTGATAAAAGTGATCTGTTAAATAGTGAGAAAATATTTGCTGCACCCAGAATAATTAGTGGAATTGATCTTCTTTTACCGGAACTTTTCCTGTTTCAGGATCTTAATATTTCTTTCTGGATGCAGTATGATATGCATTCAGAAGCAGATCTTTTGGACGAAGGACCTCAACTACCTTCAACAGCACAGGGAGGAAAGCTTCATACCCAGTATACAGGGATTGGATTAAAGGGAACTCTTGCACCATCCCTGTACTATGACAGTCAGTTATATCTTGGGACTGGTCAAACACTCTCATATATAGATTCTACCTATACATACGAAAACATACTATCATTTTTGGGAACCTTTGGTATTCGCTATTATAGTCAGGACAGGTACTTTTCTAAAACAGGGTTTACGTTTATCTATTCCAGCGGAGATAGTGACTACAGTAATTTTACAGAAGGAAATACCGAGTCTACCGGAGCAAATTTTATTCCAATATCCAGAGCAACATTTGGCCAGGTTTTCTCACCTCTGCTGGGGAATATTTTCCTGGCTCAATTGAATTATTCCAGAAAACCTTTCGGTTCATCTGATAATACTAAATTAAAAAATATACAAACAGAACTTACTGCAAATGGTTTTTTCAGATCAAGTACAGGGAATATATCAGAACCCGGGATTGATCCGTCATCTGATTCTCTGTATCTTGGAACAGAAATTGATATAAAAATCAACTTCAGACTTTTTTCTGATTTGGGTATGTCATTTTCAGGTGGAGTCTTTTTTCCTGACACTTCATCCAGTGGAGCCTTTCTTGCTTCCGGGCGAAATATTGAATTATCAGGAAAAGTAGAATTTTCTTTAAGTTTTTAGGGAAATGATAAAAGGACGACAAAATTATATGAATAGATTGAACAGAATTTCTTTTTATCATTTAGCGACAGAGACTTTCATTGAACTGGTTACAAACGAGTTTGCAGATAGTCCATGTAAGCATGGGAATGATGGAAAGTGCTCGAAAGCGTTAAGAGGAAGGATTATATGAAAAAAATTGTTATTATATTTATTTTAGTTATTATAAGCACAGGACTTTATGCAGAAATATCTGCAGTATTTAGTGAAGTTTCCGGAAAAGTGGAAATAAAATCTCCAGGCGAAACCTGGAAGAAAGCAGAACCTGGTATGACACTTAATGAAGGAGATATTATCTCCACAGGATTTAGAGCAGAAGCAGTATTAGAAATAGGCCCCTCACAGCTTATTGTAAAACAACTAACAAGAATGGAACTGGAAGAACTTGTCGAGAAAGAGGGTACTGTAAGTACAGGTTTAAATTTAAGAGTTGGCAAAATTAAAGCAGAGATAAGGACAACTGAAGGTCTCCGCCAGAATTTCAGACTGACAAGTCCTGTTTCCACAGCTGCTGTAAGAGGAACCTCATTTGAATATGATGGTGTTAACCTTAAGGTTTTTGAAGGAACTGTTGCCTTTACAAACAAAAGAGGACAGACAAGATCTATTAGAATTGGGGAAACCAGCAGAATATCCGGCGTAACTCTTCCAAGTTCAGCAGAAGAAGCTGCAGAAGCCCTTGCTGCTGTAATTCCTTCTACAGTTGATATTCAGGATGTTGTACAAATTTTTGAAGATTTAACAAATATTACAATAATATTGGATTGGGGACTGTAATGAAAAAAATACTGATTCTGCTAACAATAATTTCTTTGGTTTTTATATTAAGTACGTGTTTTTTTACAGGGAATACATCGGTTTCCGTTTCTCCGGTTATTAGAGCTATAGGACTGCCAACAGGTATTACCTCTGTCGAATTAACTGTGTCTGGGCCGGGTATGAATACTATTGGGGTTGTATATGACGGACTTCCGTCCAGTATAGAGTTGACTGTTCCCAGCGGGAGTGACAGGACATTTGAGTTGGTTGTGTATGTGGATAATCCTTTGAGTGCAGCTACCTCTTTTAAAGGTACAACGACTGCAGATCTTTCTCAGGGGAATGCAGAGATTACTCTTAGTATGGAATTAGGTAGTACAAAACTTGTTATTCCTGACGCAGATAATACCAGAGTAGTACAAATTGATGATATGAGTGGATCAGGTTGGACTGAAAAGATAAATCCTGGACTTCCAGGTTTTATACCTTATGATATTGATTTTAGCCCTACGGGACAAATTTATATAGCAAATAATGAATTTAGTGGATC
>DAOVSY010000075.1 GCA_030633365.1 Spirochaetaceae bacterium
TTTATAAATTTGACTATTTTTTAAAAACTGACCCTATGTTTCAAAAAGATAATGTTGATATCTACGAAGTTTACGGTACCAAACGCCTTGCACTGGAACGGGAATATTTTAATGTAACTCACCCTGAATTGGGAGCCTGGCTGCTTGCTCACTTTGGGTTGGGAAAGGATTATGTTTTTTCAGTTTTAACCCATGAAGATGAAGTAGTGGAGCCAATGGATAGTAAATATCCATCTTTACTGAACCATTCCAAACGTTTAAGCAGAGTTTTAATGATGCCCCATAGGTACCATAAAGTTTACCAGGGTAAAAAAACACTGGAACTACAGGAAAAATTTGCGAAGGAAAATATAAAAGAGCAGTATGGGCTCTTTTCAATTCTGGATAAGGATCTGGATATTCCTCAAAAAGATGTTGAAAGAATACTTACTGAGGTTTCCTTTTCTGTGGAAAAACATACAGAAGAAATATCCGGACGAATAAGCCTTTTGGAAGAAAAAGATTTTCTTGAGGCATTAAAAGCTGTAAGCCGTGACCGTAAAAAGGCAATAGCAAAACTGACAATGCTTATTGACGGTGAAATTAATAATCATCTGCCCCAACCAGTAGCCGAGATAAATCTAAAACTTGCAGATAAAAAAACAAAAGCAGAGGAATTCCCTTCACTTTCAACACAGTTATTATCTATTCTTATTAGAATAATTACATCCAGCTGTTTATCAATTTATCTTGGTATCTTGAATCATGATAAATATATGTTTCATGATCAAATAATTAAATTAGTTAAAATGACTAATAGTGATATAAGTAATCGATTATTTCTGGATATGGGGTCAGGAGTACATCTTTCTTACCTTATTGCAGAAGAGGTAATAAAAATACAGGACATTCCAATAACTGCAACTAAATATTGTAATTTTGTGTTAAAAAATAAGGATAAATTGTTTGATTTACTTAATATTCGAAAAAGGATGAAAACTGGTGGCGCCTATAATCCCGAGAGGTTTGTATTAAAAACCACAGAACTTCTGCGTAACTTTTCAGCTCTTAAATCTACGTACTATATTGTAAATGGACTGGATTATGATCCTTCACAGAAAAGTAAACCCTTTATCTTAAATATGCTTTCATGGATGGATATTACTCCAATAAGTATGAAGCAGGCTCAGTACATAAACAGAGCAGAACCCATGCAGACCGCAAAAACAGGTCTTATGCTCTATACCCCGGGAGATGGAGGATTCCTTTCACTCCCGGACTTTATTGTTTACAGGCAGTGTCCTTCATGCAGACAGAAGCATTTTTATCTTGCAGATGCACTTCGCCCAAAGGATCTTAAGTATAAAAATAAACTCTCTGTAAAACTGATGCCTCTGGGAGGACAAATTAGTTGTACCCCTATTATTTGGAGTTGTGTTTAATTTTAACTCCATTCTAATCTTTCTTGTGCAATAAAATTTCTACATTAATATCTTTCCATATTTCTTTTCCTAAACCTATGCTTTTTCTAAAATCCAGCTTTCCCTGCATTCTGTTATTTACTGCAGAAGTCCCTGCTTTTGTTGATTTTGCGACTTCTTTTCCGGATTTTTCTATAATAATTTGTGAATTAAGTTTTTTTAATATAGACTATAAAGAAGTAATAACTTATTTCAATCGATATGATCCTGGAGGAATATATGAAACATATCAAAAATTTAATAATACTATTTGCAATAGCTTTAATAATAAGTTCATGTGCTTCTACTGAAGTCCGGGCAGTCCGGAAGGGTGATCTGCAGGAACTGGAAAAGTTCCTTTCCAAAGGTGGAGATCCCAATGAAGTAGATAAAGATGGTAATGGACTGATTCATGTTGCTGTTCAATTTGATCAGGCAGATAGTCTTCAAAGGCTCTTAATTGCCGGGGCTAATCCCAATTTTTTGAACAGAACTGGTAATACAGCTATTATTCTTGCTGTGCAGAAGAATTCATTTAATATGACAGATATTCTTATAAGCCATGGTGGTAATGTATCAATCACTGGAAGTAATGGCAGATCAACCCTTATGATTGCAGCTGCCAATGGTAATGTTCAGATGATGGAGCAATTATTGTCTGAAGGTGCAGAGCTTGATTTAGTGGATAATTCCGGCTTATCAGCATTATTTTACAGTGTATCTGGTAATAATCTTGAAGGATTGTCATTTCTTATAAATTCCGGTGCTGATGCCGGAAAAATTGATAATAAAGGCCGAACACCACTTCATCTTCTTACACAGAACGGACAGAAAGCCTTTGCAAGGATGCTTATTCAGGCTGGAGCCGATCCTTCCCATCAACAGAGTTCTTCCGGCGAGACGCCCCTTCATATTGCATCCGGATCAGGGGCCTGGGAATTAGTTGAAGAATATCTTTCTGATAAAAGCGTACTGCAGCAGATAAATCTGCTTAGCACACAACCTGGAGCACCGCTTTTTTATGCTTTAAATCCAGAATTATCTTTACAGTCAGCAGTAAATACTATGGGTATTTTACTTAAAGCAGGTGCTGATCCAAATATAGCTTCAGTTCAGGATGTTCTTCCTATTGTCCATGCAGTTGAAAAACTGGATGCATCCAGGGTTGAATTGCTTGTTGATTGGGGTGCAAAGCTTAATAATCATTTGGCAGAGGAGAAAACATTTCTCCATACTGCTGCTTCACGGAAATTACCCAAACTTGTTTCTGTTCTTCTTAAGGCAGGGATTGATCCTGACTTAAGGGACAAGCAGGGGAATACAGCTCTTTTTATAGCTGTTAGAGGAGCTGATGTAGAAACTGTAGAGCTGCTGTTAGTCTCTGGTGCAGAACCGGATATTATCAATAATGACGGAGAAACTGTTCTATATATAACTCTTAAACGGGATGGAGGGCAGAAAAACGGTATCTCAGGAGAAACCTCACTCCTGCTTCGTTATAGAGCTTCATTACCCTCCGGGAAAAAGATTCTTTCAGAGTTACTTCTTCGTACTATAGACAGTGGAAATGCCGAAGTTGCAGAAATACTGCTAAAGGCTGGTGCAAACCCCAATGAGAGGGTACAGGATGGGATGACCCTTCTGATGCTTTCCTCTTCGAGTAGGTTTGTCGAATTATCTAAAGTCCTTATCATTAAAGGTGCAGGAATAAATATGTGGGACAAAAATGGGAATACTTCCATGCATTTCGCAACCGGTGCGGGATCAGTTGAAGGAGTGGAGCTTTTGTTACGTTATGGTGAACACCCGGACAGGTTGAACAATGAAGATCTCCGTCCAATTCAGCTTGCTCCCCCAAATGATCAGGGTTTAAAAATTATTGAGATTCTTTTGGCTGCTGGTGCCCGGCCAGTTCCTTTGAAAACTGAACCGGAAGCTATTGAATCGGAAGAGGAAACACCTCCTCCAGCTGATGAAGAAGTAGTGATCAATGAAGAACAAACTGACCTGAACGGTGCGACTGAGGGAACAGTTACCTCAGAGGAAAGTGCAGAATCTGTTAATAATTCGGATAAGGACAATAATGGTGAACCTATAAAGAATGTGGAATGGGGTAAGGCCAAAGTATTGTATACAGGAGAGAGAGAGCCGCGAAAAGTTTCCGGAGACAGGATAACTTTTGAAGATTTTTCGGCCATGGTTCCCAGATCCTATCCACAAAATTTGTACTCTAAATCAAATAAACGTGAAGTTATAATTTATATCCGGAACGAAACCCGGGTTAATGCAGAAATTTACTTTGTAAGTACTACTGGAATAATTGAGGCTGTAGAAGCGCTTCCTTCAGGAGGATTTATTAGGATGGAGACTCAGGAGGGAAATGTATATCCTGTTTATACCTATGATAACAACTATTTTGGAGAAATACAGACCACCGGTCAGGATGTACAGTATTTTCGTCTGGTAGAAAAAGAATAGATAAGCAGTACAGCATAAAATTTGAACTTAAGCAGAAAGAAAAGAGTGATAGTATCAAACTATCACTCTTTTTTAATATAATGTAAAATCCTTTTTCTTAGTAGTGAGGCGGCTTAGCAGATTCCGGACCTGGTAGTTGGTTTGTAACTTCATCCATTTGCTGTCTAAAAAATAGTTGTTCTTTCTTAATGGCCTTTAAAGTCCGGCCATTCTCCAGAACTATATCATTCAACTGATTAAGGTAATTCTCCAGATGAGTCATTCTAATTTCCAGATCATCAATTCTTTTTTCGTTCATAAAACTATCTCCTTCGGGAGTATCTTTATATTAGTTTGGGTATTTGCCAGTATAAACTAAATTTATCTTTTAAGAGAGTAAGTAGCAGTATAGTTTTTTCAACTGTAATTCATTGTGCCACATCATCAGCTGCTGCTTCATTTAAGTTATCCATTGAAAATCACCACAGTCAGCAATGAATCGCAAAATAAAGAAATATTCAGCCCGATCTTATAATATATGCTTGACAACAATTTTAACTCTTCCTATCATTTTATTCAGTTAAAACCGGATAATAAGGATGGATTGATGGCTGAGGAATTGAATTTTAAGCAGGAACTGACTTCACTTTTTGGTAAACCTGTGGCAGAGAATCCAACCCAGGTAATGATAGAGGCAGCTTATAGTTATCATAATCTGGATTGGCGGTATTTAACGATTGAGGTAGATCCTGAAAATTTGGGAGATGCGGTTCGTGGTATGCGGGCTATGGGATTTAAGGGAGGGAATTGTACGATTCCTCATAAGGTGGAGGTAATTAAGTACCTGGATCGATTGGGGGAGAGCGCGGCTTTGATGGGGGCGGTGAATTGTATTGTATGTGAGGGTAATGAGCTGGTAGGTCAGAATACAGATGGAAAAGGGTTTGTATTGTCCTTAAAACATATAATTGATCCGATTGGAAAGAATATTGTTGTGTTTGGTGCTGGAGGAGCTGCCAGAGCGATAGGTGTTGAGATGGCTCTGGTTGGTGTGTCGCATATTACGGTGGTTAATCGGAGTCTGGAACGGGGTAAGAGCCTTGTTGATTTATTAAATAAGAAGACCCCGGCTAAAGCAGAGTATGTAGAATGGAAAGGTAATTATGATATTCCTGTGGGAACAGATGTAGTTATCAATGCAACTAGTATTGGTTTGTATCCGGACATAGATGCACGTCTTGCAGTAAATCTTAATTCACTTAATGCCGGGATGATTGTGGCAGATGTAATTCCGAATCCACCGAAGACGCGGTTGATTCGTGATGCGGAAAAGATTGGTTGCAAGGTTATTGACGGGTTAGGAATGCTTGTGGCACAAGGCGTAATTGGGGTTGAATATTGGACAGGCTTTGCTCCGGATGCAGATGTGATGCGAAAATCCCTGGAAAATCTATTCACGAAAGAATAACGAGAATAGCGAGGGACAGAGGTTTAAATATTATTTCATAATCCTTTCTGTCATTTCTATTACTTTTTGAATTAGCCTGTCTGTCTCTTTTTCATGTATATGATCAAAAGGCAAAATTGGTTTTCTGACTGCAGGGTTTGAGTAGACGCCCTGCTTCCATAGAAGTCTTTTGAAAAAGTGGATTGAAATATCCAGATGCTGATTAGAAAACGCAAGGACAGGCAGCAGCTCTTCAAACAATTTTCTGGCTTCCTTTATTTTTCCTTTTACATATAAATTGTAAATTCTACAGTAAATTTCGTGCATACCTGTGGGCATAAAGGCATGAATACCTCTTTCCAGACCTTCTATCATCTGAGAGGCTGCCCAGCCTCCTGAAAGATGGAGAGCTCCACCGGTTTTTTTAAGGATTTCAGAATATTTAACTCCTGCCGGAACTACTTCAATTTTTAAGCATTTAAATGATTCCAGATCAGTAAAAAGATCTATTATCAGATCTACCGGAATACCGTAACCACTGGCATCCCAGTCCTGAAGCATTAGAAAATCCGGTTTAAGTGTATCCATGGCACTGGCAGATTCTCTGTATTTTTCAGGCGACTCATATGGTATATTAGCCAGAATCCCCCTGCAGCCCTCTTTAAGATAAGTTTCTCCCAGTTTAAGCATTTCGTTAAGAGAAGAAGAGGATGTTCCACCTATTACTGTACAATTGTTATTACAAACTTCTATAGTTGACCGGATAAGAAGTAGTTTTTCTTTTTCAGAAAGGTTATTAACCTCCGAAGCCATTGCAGGGATAAGAAAACCTGTTACTCCTGCCTTAATAGCAAGTTGGATATTTTTCTGTAAGGAGGGAATATCAAGGTGATTGTCCTCTGTAAAAGGTGTATTTAGTACAGTAATAATACCCTTGAGATCATTTACAGGTTCAAAGATATTACTCATTTTTGTCCCCTTAATTACTGTTTATAGAAAATTATATTATTACATATACTGATGTAGAGAAACAGAGATTATTTAAAATATCTTTTCTTTTTATGCAAAAATACTCTAAAAACTTTATTAACGTTTGACAGGGGTTCTTTTTTTCTCATAATATAGCGTGCGTGAAAGGAGACTAATTATGACTGAAAGTAAAAATAAAAGATCAATTCTTATTACAATTTTGTTATGGGTTTTGGCTGTTTTAATATCAGGTTTTTATGTTATTTATGAAAATGATCCCTATGACCCTTTAGTTGGTAAACAGGCGTTTGCTTCCGGGGTTACTGTAGAATATGAAATGATACGAAGTAAGGTAATAGGATTGGATCTTACTGTTGCTGTTGATACAGAAAAAGATGTAATTGGAAGTGTAAAATACCGGAGAGTTGCCTCAACAGATGACTGGGCAGAAATTCCTATGGAATATCGTGAAGTCCAGGCAGGTGGACATGGATCTTCAAAAGAAGAAGTAATGAGATTGGCAGCATCTCTTCCTTCATTGGATAAAATGGCAGGAAAATATGCATATCTTATTAATTTGGAATTGAATGGAGAATCTTTAGTAATTGATGATGGCAAAGGTAATCCCATTGTAACCAGGTATAGAGGCAGTGTTCCTGCCTGGGTTCTTATTCCTCATATCTTTTTTATTATGCTCTCAATGCTTTTTGGAATTAGAGCTGCATTTGAGGCTTTAAGGAAAAATGGAAATGCTGTGTGGCTGATGTGGTCAACAATAATAACACTTCTTCTTGGCGGATTTATTTTTGGTCCACTTATGCAGTATTATGCTTTTGGTGTACTTTGGAGTGGAATACCTCTTGGTTGGGACTTAACTGATAATAAGGTTGTTATTGAACTTGTTTTTTGGCTTATAGCTTTATACTTTAATACTGGTCGAAGAAAAGGCGGAGTGTGGTCAAAACGCACTATTGCTATTGCCGGTATTGGAACTTTTCTTATTTATATGATTCCACACAGCCTCTTAGGTTCAGCTTATGATTATACTTTGGGGCAGGGTGTAGGAACAGGTGTTCAGTAATTATTAAAGATTACAAAAAGATTTACATATTTATTTATTTCTTGCGTACTGATCCTGTAGCAGATAGAATAGATATGTAAATCATATCACCTTAATGCATTATTGCTGTACTTCTTTGTAGTTGGTGTAATTTGGCTCTAAGGAGACGAAACAAATTATGGCCCACAATACAATAAAATCCAGCTACTCGAGATTATCTGACAGATTAAATAAATTCCCTCAGGGCGCACCCCCATCTGAACTTTTATTTAAGATTTTATC
The DNA here is from genome assembly GCA_030633365.1 of Spirochaetaceae bacterium. The sequence continues at coordinate 7,655 of DAOVSY010000075.1, forward strand.
GACCCTGTTTAATGAAAAAGAAGCAAATTTAGTTTCCATGCTGCCAATAAAACCATTTACGGCTAAAAAAGCAAGCAGCATCTGGAAAATGGATTTAATCAGTAGTCAAAAGGTTTTGGATGAATTGTCCGAACGCAGTATTCTTGTTGATATAGATCTTAATGGACAGTCTGTTTATACTCTACCACCTCCTATGGCAGGGTTTTTCGAGTTTTCTTTAATGAGAATAAGAAAGGATATTGATCAAAAATATTTAAGTGAACTTTATTATGAATATTTGAATGTGGAAGAAGACTTTATCAGAGATCTATTTACAAGAGGGGAGACCCAGTTGGGGCGTACCTTTGTTCAGGAAACTTCCTTGTCAGATGAAAATGCACTATATGTATTGGATTATGAAAGAGCCTCGGAAGTTATAAAAACGGCAACACATATTGGTGTTGGGCTTTGCTATTGTCGTCATAAAATGGAACATCTTGGCAGGGCATGTGATGCTCCCCAGGATATATGTATGACATTTAATAATGTTGCAGCTTCTCTTACAAAACATGGTACTGCCCGTTTAATTGAAAAGGAAGAATGTCTGGATCTATTGCAAAAAGCATATGAACATAATCTGGTTCAGTTCGGTGAAAATGTACGTGAAAAAGTAAGTTTTATCTGTAATTGCTGCGGATGCTGCTGTGAGGCTATGATAGCTTCCCGGCGTTTTTCTATTTTGAATCCCGTTCATACAACAAATTTTATTCCTGTTGTAAATGAATCAGAATGTAATGGATGTGGAAAATGTGTTTCTGCATGCCCTGTAGAAGCTATGACATTGGTTTCTGCAAATGATCATTCAAAACCAAATTTAAAGATAGCCAGGTTAAATGAGGATATATGCCTGGGTTGTGCTGTTTGTGTAAGAGCCTGTACAAGAAACAGTATTATTCTTAAATCAAAACCTGCAAGAGTTCTTACTCCTCTTAATGGAACCCATCGGGCAGTAGTCATGGCTATAGAGCGCGGGAACTTACAAAATCTTATTTTTGATAATCAGGTTTTATGGAGCCATCGTGCATTAGCTGGTGTATTAGGAGTAATTCTGAAACTTCCCCCTGCTAAGCAGATTCTTGCCAGTAGACAGGTTAAGTCCAGGTATTTGGAAAAATTGATAAGTCGTGCAGGGATTTAGTACTAACTCTGAAGTAAAAAAGTATTTTCCCCTATATGTATATATAGAAGCTTATATAAGTTAATATAACCGGGGAAATAATTATGCAAAAACAATTACAGACACATTTTGGATTTTCTTCTTTTAAACAAGGGCAGAAAGAAGTTATTGAAAAAATAATGAATGGAGAATCTGCTGCAGCTATTTTTCCTACAGGAGCAGGGAAATCTATCTGTTATCAATTGCCTGCAGTTTTACTTCAGGGCTTAACTCTTGTTGTATCTCCATTACTTTCCTTAATGAAAGATCAGTTGGATTTTTTATTAAAACATAATATTTCTGCAGCCAGGCTGGATTCAACTCTTGGAAGAGATGAGTATAACGAAATACTGCGAAAATCGATAAATGGAGAGCTTAAAATATTAATGATTTCGGTAGAACGTTTTAAGAATGAGCGTTTTCGTTATAATCTTGAGAAAATGAAAATATCACTACTGGTAATAGATGAAGCCCATTGTATTTCCGAATGGGGACATAATTTTCGCCCTGAATATTTAAAGCTGCCGGATTACAGAGAAGAATTTGGAATAAATCAAGTTTTATTATTAACAGCAACAGCTACAAAACAGGTTGTAGAAGATATGAGTCTTAAACTCAATGTTTCTATAAAAAATTTTACTATTACCGGAGCTTACCGTAAAAATCTTTTTTTACAGGTTAGCCCTGTTATCCAATCCGAAAAAAATAATTTTCTACTAAAAAGAATTAAAAAATTTCCTGAGGAACCAACAATTGTATATGTAACATTACAAAAAACTTCAGAGAATATTTCAAACTTTCTATGTAGAAATGGCATAAATGCCCACCATTATCATGCAGGAATGAAAAATGAAGATCGGGATAATATTCAAAACAGATTTATGGATGGAAGTTTGGATTGTATTGTAGCAACTATTGCTTTTGGTATGGGTATAGATAAAAAAAATATTCGTAGAGTTATTCATTACGATCTTCCAAAATCTATAGAAAGCTATAGCCAGGAGATTGGCAGATCAGGAAGGGATGGAAATAATTCACTTTGTGAAGTTTTAGCAAACAAAGATAGTATTAATATTTTAGAAAATTTTATTTATGGTGATACTCCTGAGAAAAAATCAATTTTCAAATTATTAAGCCAGTTAAAGAAAAATAATGGTTTTGTTTGGGAAATTAAACCTGTATCACTTTCCAATGAATTAAACATCAGGTTACTGCCATTAAAAACATTACTTGTATATCTGGATATTGAGGGTATTTTAAAACCAAAATATACATTTTTTAGTGAATACTCATTTAAATATAATATAAGTTCAATGGAAATAATTAAAAACTTTGAAGGAGAAAGAGAAAACTTTGTTAAAACTATTTTAGATAATTGCAGTACAAAAAAGACCTGGACCTATGTGGATATTACGGGAATACAATCTAAGTATAACACTGACAGAAAACGCATAATAACTGCCCTTGAATATTTTGATGGACAAGGGTGGATTGAGCTGCAGTCAAAACAGGCCGTAGAGGTATATCATATAGTAACCCAGGCATTTGATGTTAAAAATGTTACAGATAAAATATTTAACTTATTTAAACTGAGGGAAGAACAGGGCATTCGAAAAATACATGAAATGATTAGTTTTTTTGAAAGTGATTCATGTATTTCAAAAAGGCTTTCTGAGTATTTTGGTGAATATCTTGAAAAAGAAAACTGCGGTCATTGTTCTTTTTGTAAATCGGGGAAAGCCGTAATGGAAAATGCTGCAAAATTAACATCAATTACTGGCTTTGATTTTAATAAAA
>DAOVSY010000590.1 GCA_030633365.1 Spirochaetaceae bacterium
CAATATATATTTCAATTAATAGAATAGCTGTTGCACCAAAGCCATATATCGGAACAAATGGACCAAATAAAGACCCTGAGTTAACAAACCTTCCCTTTTCCAACACTGTACGGTATCCCGATTCGACAATCCATCCAATAAAAGAATAGATTATAAAAATAAGAAAATAGTATATTATCCAATTTTGTGATACTAGTAGTAGATTATTTATTTCGTTCAAATCTTTTCTTCTCCATTTTATTTACTTTAGGTTTAGAAATAGAAGCGGATTAATAGATGCAAATCTATGTTTAAGCTCTGAATCAAGTTCTGCAACCTGATAGATATCAAAGTAATCCCGGTAGCTGCGTATTCCCATCAAATTTATCATAAAGTCTGTTCCAAATAGTATTCTGTCCCGATACCTTGTTCTTCCAGCTTTCTCAAGAATGGAGAGTTGTTGTGAAAATTTATGATAGAATTTTGGAGAGATTCCATTGAAAGAAAAATCAGCATAGACATGCTCATAACGATCTATCATATCGAATATCCTTTCAGTCCAGCTTTTCTCTTTTTTCCCAAACAGGGTTGGAAACTGTAAAGAAGTACTTACTCCTGCATGAGCAAAATTAAGGCGAAGTTCAGGATAATTCTTAAGAACACTTTCCCATTTATCAGGATGTGTATTTTTGATCGCCTGTTTATAATCCACAGTAACAAAACCCCCATCATTACAGTGGGTTGTTATAGGTATAGAAGCTCCCTGTGCATAGGAATATAAGAATTCCACTTTTCTTCGTTCTTCCTTATTATCCGGCCATGGATCGAATCCCATGGGTGGATACAGTTTTATACCAGCAAACATTTTCTTTGGTGATATATGTCCTGCCATCCATGTAAGTAGCCCGGAACCACGAACGCTGTGAGTCATCCTTTTTAAACTATAAAAATCAAAACTATCTTCAATAATAGATTCCAATTCTTTTTGAGTATATGCTGCAGGATTAATTCCCAGGAAGGGGAAAATGTGTAAAAGGCCATTAGGCCTTTCTTTATAGTATTGCTTTATTGCAAAAGAGTACTCGTTTATAACCGTTCGAAGATCCTTTCTTGGCTGGGGATAATAAGTTAAGCTTTTAGCTCCGGGAGCTGGTTTGAAATCCATTAGGAGTGGGGTCAGGACAAGTTTATGGTAAGTTCGCCCATTCATCTGGAGTCCCCTCTCATTCGCCAGAGGATCTCCTCCAAATTTTCCCTTTAGATCATCTTCCATTGTATTAAATATACCCACCAGATCATTCTGCATTAGAGTAAGCAGGTTTAAGATATTTTTTACATGACTGGAAATCCGTCTATCTGAAGACTTGGCGCTACCACCAACTATTCCCAGTAAGACTTCCCAGTCGGCATTCTTTAGTAGATTCCCAAGAAAGGCGGTGATATCCACTTGTCCAAGAGTCATAGTGTGGCAGTGACAGTCGAAAAAATACTCTGCTTCTGATGGTTTCATTCTAATCTCCTTTATTTATACAATGTTTTTTGGAATATCTATCATTTCTCCAGGAGGGTATCAAACTGAATAATAAAATCATCATAACCTATTGGTCTTCTACCATCATTTGAAGAATTATCATTTAAATATTTCAAAAACTTAATGATTCTCCTGTAACGTAGGTTCTTAAAAAACTCAATTATTGGAGTGTTCATTCTCTCATATTCATTTTTAAAAATGATTCTCTCCAAAATTTCTCTCTGAGTATAAACTGCCAGAGGATCTATATCTGTTTTTCCCGCTAATTTTTCAAGCATTTTCAGAC
>DAOVSY010000621.1 GCA_030633365.1 Spirochaetaceae bacterium
CCAGTAACCTTCTGACCATGAACAACCTTAACTTTCGCAGATTTTTCCAAAACGACTTCTCGTATTACCTTGGCAACAGTTAAGTAACCTTTCCTTGTAAAAAGAACATCTCCACTTTCCAGAGTTACAGTATTTCCAATAATCTCCTTTATAACAACAGGATAGGATAAAACAGTTTTATTTTCTTCACTTATTTTTGTTGCCGCACCACCAACATGAAAAGTTCTCATTGTAAGCTGAGTTCCAGGCTGACCAATTGATTGAGCTGCAATAATACCAACAGCTTCACCAATATCTACAGTTTTATTTGTTGCAAGATTACGACCGTAACACATTCTACAAACACCATGCTCAGCTTCACAGGTTAGCACAGTACGGATTCTAACAGATTCTACCCCTATTTTTTCTATAGTAGCGGCAAGCTCATCCGTAATCTCTTCATTTACATCAATAATAATTTCACCAGTAATTGGATGTTTAACTCTTTCCAAAGTAAAACGGCCAGTGATCCTGTCACTTAAAGATTCTACAATATCTTCCCCATCTTTAAGTGCACTTATATCTATACCATTAATAGTTCCACAGTCATCATCATTAACAACCATATCCTGAGCAATATCCACCAGACGTCTTGTTAAATAACCAGCATCAGCTGTCTTAAGAGCAGTATCCGCAAGACCTTTTCGTGCTCCATTAGTTGAGATAAAAAACTCAATAATTGACAATCCTTCTTTAAAGTTAGACCGAATTGGAAGTTCAATAATATCACCTGAAGGTTTAGCCATAAGACCACGCATACCAGCAAGCTGCCTAATCTGAGTTCTGGAACCTCTTGCTCCGGAATCCGCCATCATAAAGACAGGATTAAACCCACCCTTATCTTTTTCAAGATAGTCCATAAGCTCATTAGTAAGATCTTCATTAGTCTTACTCCATACTTCAACTACCCTGTTATAACGCTCTTCCTGTGTAATATGACCCTGGAGGTACTGTTCCTGAATTTCACGAACCTGACCATTAGCCCCTTCAATCATATCCTTTTTCTTTTCCGGAATAACAATATCTGTAAGTCCAATAGTAGCACCAAAAACAGTTGCATACTTAAAACCAATATCTTTTATCGAATCAAGCATTTTAACAGCAACAGGAGGTCCAAAACTTGAATAAGTTTCAGCAACAAGTGCTCTTAACTCTTTATCACCCAAAACTTTATTAACAAAAACTACTTCTTCGGGCATTCCTTCATTAAAAAGAACCCTTCCAGCAGTAGTTTCTATAACCTCACCATTATGTTTAAGTTTTATTTTTGAACCATAGGCAAGTGCGCCGGAATCCCGAGCCAAAACTACCTCTTGAGAAGAGCCGTAATACTTTCCTGTACCCAGAGTTCCCAAAGTAATTTTAGTTAAATAGTTAATTCCAAGAACCATATCCTGGGACGGAAAAACTATAGGAGTTCCATTAGCAGGGTTTAGTAAATTATTGGATGAAAGCATAAGTGTCCAGCACTCAATTTGTGCAGATTGTGTAGGGGGCACATGAAGAGCCATCTGATCACCATCAAAGTCAGCATTATATGCATGACAAACAAGGGGATGAAGCTTAATAGCTTTTCCCTGAACC
>DAOVSY010000420.1 GCA_030633365.1 Spirochaetaceae bacterium
CAGCAGCTCTTAATAAAGAAACACCTGTAAGGTCTTTATCTTCTGGATACAAACTTGCTGCATCGATAAATAACTTCGCAGCATTTACATATTCTTTCTTAATTGAATAATAATCCCCCAGATAATAAACAGCTTTTGCAGCAGAAAATGGGTATTGGTTTCTTAATTCGGCTATTTTAGATAATAGTGCAAAGGCATATTCTTCTTTACCATTAAATTTGTACAGATACATTTTTGCCAGTGCTATATGTGCTTCTCTGGATTTATTTGTTTGAATATCATTGTCTTCTATTATTACAAGTAATTCGGCTTCAGCTTCATTAGATCCACTTTGCAATAAATTTAATTTTTTAATTTGAGAGCGCACTTCAACTGCAGAATCTGAGTCGGAATAGCTTGTTAAATAATCACTGTAAAAAACCAAAGCCTTTCTATACTCACCATCTTCTGCATATAAAGAAGCTATTTTTTGAAGAGTCTGAGGCCTAAAACTACTGTTATCATATTCTATTAGTAATTTTTCCAAAAGAAGTATTGCACCATAACTTTCATCCATTTTTTCTGCGGCTTCTGCACCCCAATAAAGAGAAACATCTCCGAGGTTACCAGCAGGAAATTTCAAGCGGTGATAATAGAATGATTCACGTGCTTTTTCATAATTTCCCTGTGATAAATAAATCTCACCAATTCTAAACAAACTTTCTTCTGCTAAAGAACTTGTTCTATACCTATTAAATAATTCATTATAAGTAGAAATTGCAAGATCAGGTTTTCCCATCTTTTCAAGTATTTGTCCATGCTCAAACATAGCATCATCTGCAAAGGGATCACTGGAATATTTTGTATAAATATTTTGAAAAACCAACTCTGCTTCACTTAATTTATTTTCAGCATACATAGACTTACTATAGAAAAACAAACCCTTGGTCTTGTCTGAGGATGAAGCCACATTGCTAAAATCTGCAAAATATCCTGCAGCACTGGTGTAGTCACCTAAAAGATAAACTGACCATCCTGCAAAATAAAGGGATTTGGAATAGACACTACTTTCAGGATAATCAGAAGCCACCAGACTAAACCACTTAAAGGCTTCATTATAATCTGAGAGCTTATATGATGCCCATCCCCTGTAATAACTTACATAAGGATCAATACTTTCAAGGCCACTGACATTTTCAAGTTTTAATAATCCTTCTTTGTATCTTCCCTCTGCAATATCTCCCAATCCGGCTATATATTTTATTAATATTAAAAACGGACTGCTTTGATCCAATAATAATTTTTCTTCTACCTTATTAAAACTCTCTAAAACAGAATTATACTGTCCCTGATTAAACTGAAGTTTTATTATATCAAACCAGACTTCAGGATTATTATCATCAAATGGAAGATATTCTTTAAACATTGCAAGTGCATATGGAATATTCCCTAATTTTACATAGACTCTGGCACTTAAAAGTATAAAGTCATTTGTGTATGAGCCGCCTTTCCCTTCTGCCAGAACTGAATCAATTATAGACTTGCTTTCTCTAAACTGTTCAGATTTATACAAACTGTATGCATACATCCAGGCTGCACTGCTGTAGTATTCTGATTCCGGAAAGGTAAAAAGAAATTTCTTTAAATTAGATTCTGCATCCAACCAGTTTTTATCTTCAACCAAGACATTGGAAAGAGTATACAATACAAGCTCATCGACAATTGCTACATTAGCGGAATATTCTGAAAGAATTTCTGCCGCACCAGGTTTGTCCCCCTGGGAAACAAGTATTTTCGCAAGATATACAGGAACAAGGCTATTAACTTCGTCTGTTTCCCCTGTTCTCCAGATTCGCCACAAATAGGAAGCTGCAAGTTCAAAATGTCCATTTTTAAAACTATCTATACCAACCCTCAGCAAAAATTTATTCAGCATAGCGGGATGACCTGAAAGCTGAAGTTGTGCTTTATCAAATATATCTTTCTGAAACGAAGTATCGCTTTTATAGATTGAAAACAATCGAATAAAACCAATGGAAGCTATATCCGGATCTGCATTTAGAATCTCTTTATAAAAATTTTCTGCATCTAAAATATGCCCGGACTTATAAAGACTTTCTGCATAAATTAAATATAGCTTTTCCATCCAGGATCTATTAAATTGATTTGGCTCTATATTGCTTAATAAATCTATAACATGTTTATACTCTTCATTTTTTTCCAGAAGAGTAAGATAAAAAGTAAGTGTATAAGGGTCGCTGTAATAATCTTCTTTTATTTCAAACCAGTTATCCAAAATAGATATGGAAGATTTAATTTTTCCAAGGGTATATTCAGCTTTTGCCCAATAAAGATAGGCTTCTTTAAGTAATGAAGATGGATTATTTTCCAGGAATAATGAAAAAAGAGCTGAAGATTTTTCCCAGTTATCCTCTTTAAACTCAATTACACCTTTCCAAAAAGGGAGATAATCTAAAAAACGGGTACTCCTGTAACGACCCTCAATCCGGTCAAATAAAGCTTTGGATTCTTCTACTTTCCCAAACCTGAGAGTAATTACTGCCTTCCTGAAATATGCATCAGGCACATACTCAGATAAAGGGTAATTTTCCATTAAATATTCATACCGGCTTAATGCAAAGTCAAGATCACCGTTCTTATATCTGCTTTCTGCTTCATTGAATATTATCCGTTCTGGTGTAAGAGCAAATATAATAGCTGTGGTAAAAATTAATATTAGACTTATTGTTATTTTTCTCATCGGAATAAAGATATACCACTGAATGAAGTATTTCAATCTGTAGGGGGAATTTTAAATTTGTAGAAAACTTCTGTTCATTATTACTAAAAGTAAATATTTATCTAATTCTATCATAAGCCCCGAAGGGGTATATTATTTCAACACAGAGTGAAGCTCTGTGTTCCGGCACAGCCGGAACTCTCCCAGCCCCCTGAAAGGGCGGTATAATGATCCATAGATATATAGTTCAACGAAATGTATCTTTCTGAGGAGAACAAGGGGCTGCACCCATCGTTGAGAGTGAAAACACCCCTTCGGGGCTAAGAGTTTTCCATGTTTAC
>DAOVSY010000412.1 GCA_030633365.1 Spirochaetaceae bacterium
AAGTAATAAACGAACCAGAGATATTCCGGTAATATTTGTAACCGCAAAAGGAGCAATTGAGGACAAACTGGATGGATATAATGCCGGAGGTATTGATTATATTACAAAACCAATTGATCCAAAGTTTACCCTGGAAACTATTAAAAAACATTTGATAAGCTAATAGAATATTAATTGAGAAATGTTAAAATTATCGTTGTTCCTTCATTTTCTACAGATTCTATGTCAATCTTTCCACCATATTCAGACATAAATTTCCGTACTAAAGGCATTCCAAACCCGGTTCCCTCTTCTCCGTCTGTACCCTTTCTACTTACACTTTGATTAACATTAAAAAGGATATTAAGCATCTTTTTTGGGATTCCAATTCCATAATCTTTTAGTAAAAGTATTATCTTCTCCCCTTGTTTCCTGAATGTAATCTCAATTATTCCATAAGGATGAGAAAATTTTATTGCATTTGTTAAAATATTATTCAAAACTGAATTAATTAATGATGTTTTTTCGGCTAAAATCTTTACTTTTTTTTCAACTTCCAGTTTAACACTTATATTTTTATTCTTAAATTTAGTATCAAGCATGTTAAGTGATTCAAGTAATGAATCATAAAGGGAAATTGAATCAAGAACCAGGGGCTTCTCTTCAAGTTTTCGCATCTGTCTGATAAGAGCTATTATACCCAATCCGTTTTCTGCAGACTTTTTAAGAAGTTCTGAATATTCATTAAAATTTTCAGCATCAATACTATTAAGAACACTAAGTACACTTGCAAAAGGATTAGTAAGATCGTGACAAAGAACATGAAGAAGTTCTTTTTGTTCAGCATTCTGTTTTTTTATAATATCTCTGGATTCATAAATTTCCAGATGGGCTTTTACTCTTGCAAGAAGTACCGGTGGATTAAATGGTTTGGATAGATAATCTGCAGCTCCCAGTTTATAGGCTCTTACTATATCCTCTGTTTCATTTTTAGCTGTAAGAAATATTATAGGAATATTTTCCCAGTTTTTATTCTTTTTTATTCTCTCACAGACCTCATATCCATCCATCTCCGGCATCATTATATCCAGCAAAATCAAATCCGGAATATTTTCTTCCATCATTATAAGGGCATCTTTACCGCTTATTGTGGCACTGACATTATAAAAAGGGTCTAATATATCTACAAGTAAATCCAGATTTAAAGCTACATCATCAATTGCAAGAATAGACATTTTTGTATGCACAGAACTGCTCCATAATTAAGGATTTATGAATGCTGAATTAAACTAACCCGCTACTAATAATCTCACTAAGTCTGCCACCAAGAGCTTTTCTCTCTTCTATAGATATTCCTTTCGTTGGTACAGCCTCATGAACTGTAAACATAATATCCGCAGGGCTTATTTGAAGATTTTCTTCCCAGGCATGCCAGGATCCACTTATAGTCAAAGGAATAATCGTTGCCCCCGCCCTTGTTGCAAGTTTAAGACTTCCATTTTTAAAAATTCCCATAGCATCACTCTTACTTCTGGTACCTTCGGGAAAAATTATCATAGAATTACCTTTTTTTATAAATTCAATTCCTTTTTCGATAGAACGTAATGCCTTTTTGACATTCCCACGATCAATAAAAGCACTTCGAAGAGCAACTATCCATAGATTAAGAAAGGGATAATAGAGTAATTGTTTTTTTGCAATGTATCCTACTGTAACAGGTAAAACAGAAATAACAATAAGAATATCAATTGCACTCTGGTGATTCCCAACAAAACAAAGACCTTTTTCATTTGGGATTTTTTCCAGACCTTCTATTTTTATAGTAGAACCTGTTGTTTTAAGAACCATATTAGCCCATTTTGATGAAAAGAAATGAATAAAGCCTTCAAAGAATCTCCCTAATCCAAGTTTTATAAGAATAATGTAAACAAGTGCAATTGGAGATCCCAAAACTATTGGAACCCACATTGCTGTATAAAAAAGAATAGATCGTGTCATAGATAGATTATACTTAGAACAGTCATAAGTGAAAAGATGTCTCTTTTTTTTATTGCTTGACAGCAATATAGACATCATCTAGTATTTTTACAAACTTTCTTATCATCTATAAAATTAAAAATGGTAACTATTACAATTAAATAGACAGATTTCTTATAATTTTTAAAAAATATACCAAATTCACATTTTGTTTATATTTTGTTTATAAAATCTAAATCATAATTATCAATTGGAGGGCTAAGATGGCTAAAAAGACATTTTTAATTTTCTTTATTTTATTTATGGCAACAGGAATTTTTGCTTTAGATGGTGAAATTACAGGAAGAGATGTTGTTACAAAAGGAGCACTTCTTACTTTGGAAGGAATTTTTGAAATAGAAGATGCTGAATGGTATCTTAGAACAGATGATAAACGCTATAGTATGCATAAAGGACGGGACTGGTATACTGAAGAAATAGGTTTCATTCCACCGGAAGGAGAGCAGGTTACAATTGAAGGATTTGTTCTTGAAGATCAACTTTCCCCATGTACAATCACAGTGAACGATACTCCCTATGCTTTTAGAACTATCGAGGGATTTCCACTTTGGAGTGGGAGTATGAGTATTCCGGATGAGGAATGTTCGGATGAAGATAAGGAAGAAGAAAAGGGGTAAACGATGAATCATTGGAAGGGAGTACTTATTGCTGTCTTTATTCTATCTGCGACAGGTGCTTATGCATGTGAATTTGCATTCACGCTTATCAGTGAAAATGGCTCGACACAGAGAATCCAGCCAGGCAGCGAAGTAGAATTAGATCTGAATAATACTTATACCCTGAAGGTTGCACTTGTTGAGGATCACAGAAATTGTCATTTAACTCCAGAGGACACAGATTTTCTTCTGGAAGAGGAAAAGTGGAAAACTTCTAAAGATTATCTTCCACTTCAGCTTCTAAATGATATTTCCTGGACCAGCCGTGATCACCGGCATCATAAAGTAGAAATCAGTTTCCAGACAGTAATATCCGGTACAAGCTCACTGGAAGTATTGAGGGACTGTGATAAAAAAGAAGGCTACGATGAGTTCCTTCATTTTGTGGTAAAATGAATCTGATTAAAACCTGAAAAGAGGAAAAAGTTATGGCAAAAAAACAAAGCAGGATAAGAAGAAT
>DAOVSY010000277.1 GCA_030633365.1 Spirochaetaceae bacterium
AAAAACCCCTTTAGCTCCAGTCAAGTTTATTGCGACTCATCAATTAATCACTTACCGCTGCTACCTTCCAGTCCTGACGGAATTGGGCGACAATTAATAGCGCAGAACCCAACTTTCAACACTAAAGGGGAATTACGGAGAAGGGGGGATTCGAACCCCCGGAACCCGGTTAGGGTTCATACGCTTTCCAAGCGTACTCCTTCGGCCTCTCGGACACCTCTCCAGCTTATATAAAACATTATTAAATTTCGGGTAATAACCCCAAGTGTTTAAATCTCTCTCCCGGAGAGAGAGGGATTCGAACCCTCGGAACTGACAAGCAGCTCAACGGCTTTCGAGGCCGCCCGATTCAACCACTCTCGCATCTCTCCAAAGCGGCAGTCTCATTTTTGTACCCAAGAGGATTCGAACCTCCGACCTTTAGGTCCGCAACCTAATGCTCTATCCAGCTGAGCTATAGGTACAAAAAAAAACGGAGAGGGAGGGATTCGAACCCTCGGTACCGTCTCCAGTACAACTCCTTAGCAGGGAGCCCGATTCAACCGCTCTCGCACCTCTCCAGAAAAAACATACCTAAAACTAAAATCAATACTAAAAATAAAGTATTGATTTCTCGGAGAAGGTGGGATTCGAACCCACGGAACCTTGCGGTTCAATAGTTTTCAAGACTACCTCCTTCGGCCACTCGGACACCTCTCCAAAGGATAGAATTATTATTCTATCGGTGTTCAAATATATATAAATTAATCAGCCTTTGTCAATATAGCTGTGATGCACATTTTAGGGTCTTTACCAGCTCTATTTGTTAGAAAAAGAATACAGCAATTGTATTTCCTCTTCCCATAAATCAGGATTCGGAGTTTCAAGAATAAGGGGCATATTATCTGTTCTGGGGTCTTCAATAATAAACTTAAAAGTTTCAACTCCAATATTACCTTTTCCTATAGAGTCATGTCTGTCTACTCTGGATTCAAACTCACTTTTGGCATCATTAAGATGGAATCCCTTTAGATACTGTATCCCTACAATACTTTCAAACTGATCCATAGTATTATTATAGGCATCCTTTGTCCGGATATCATAACCTGCTGCAAAAATATGGCAGGTATCAATACAAACAGCAATTCGGGATTTATCACTGATATTGGAAATTATATCTGCAAGATGCTCAAATCTATAACCAACATTATTTCCCTGCCCTGCAGTGGTTTCAATTACAAATACAACTGACTCAGTCTCTTTAATGGCAGTATTAATTCCCTCCGAAATTAAATTAAGACATTTTGCAGGATCTATTTTACCAAGATGGCTGCCAGGATGAAAGTTAAGAAGCTTTAAACCTAACTGTTCAACTCTTTTTGCCTCTACAATAAATGCATCAAGAGATTTTGTTCTCTTTTCCACATCAGGGTTACCCAGATTAATTAAATATGAATCATGAGGAAGCACCATATTAGATAATATTCCAAGTTTATCCATATTTTCCTGAAATTTTCGAATTGATTCATCTGTTAATGGAGGAGAAATCCAACGCTTTTGATTTTTTGTAAAAAGTGCAAATGCTTTTGCTCCTATAGCTCCAGCATTAATAGGTGCATTCTCAACACCCCCAGCAGCACTCACATGGGCACCAATGTATTTCATTAGCTTTTATCCTTTTGTATTTTTCCTGTTAACTAAAATAACACCAGCCATAATTACAAAACCACCTGCTATCTGCAGTAAAGTGAGAGTTTCATTTAGAAATATGAAGCTTACAATAATTCCAAAAACAGGTGGTAAGTTTGCATAAATAGATGTTTTAGTTGAACCAAGATGCCTAATTCCACCATACCAGAGAATATTGGCAATACATGTTCCAAATATTCCAGTAAAAATTAGTCCTGTCCAGGCAATAGCAGAAACAGCGTAAAAAGGAGTGCTGATAATATTTTTAGCAGATATAAATACAAAAGGAACAAATGAGAAAAGGATTACCAGAAACATAACCTGATAAAGAGAATATTTACTTATTAAAGATTTGGATTTTACAGTATAAACCGCAAACCCTATTTCAGATAGAATTAAAAGAATTACGCCTACAGTATAAGTCCCTTCAAAAGATATTCCACCTTTTGTTCCAAGAATTATAATTGTAATGCCAACTATAGATAGAAAAATACCACTTATTGTACGAAGAGAAATTTTTTCTGACCTAAGAAGTAGATTAATTAGAACTACATTTACAGGCAAAGTTGCCATTATTAAAGCAGAAATACTTGCAGAAGTATATTTAACACCAACAGGAAAACAAATCTGAAAAATAAAAAATCCAAATAATCCTATTACAACAAATAATAACCAGTCTTTTTTCTCAACTTTTTTCCATGAACCTGAAAATACAAGAAGTAAGCTTGAAACTATTAAAGCTGTAAATAACCTTAATGTGCTAAAAGTAAAGGCATTCATTTCCATCAAACTCACCTTCATAAATGAAGGTGTAACACCCCAGAAAATAGTTGCAAGTACAAGAAGTAAATGAGTTTTTATATTACTACTATTCCTGATCACTCAACTGCTTCTCATTGGAAACCTGACTCTCTTCAATTTCCTGGCTTATCATTTTATCTCCATCAAATATAAAATGACCCTTTATATATTTTCCACTCATTGCAAGAGGTAACCATAGCTTATCATCTTCCCACATTTTATCATAAGGGATTTGATCCACTGACTGCCAGAAAGGATCAGCTTCATCAGTTTCTTTCATATCACCTGTACAGTCATCTGCAAAATAGACAAAACCCTTTAAAGAATACCCATCTTTAAATATAAAGGAAAGCTGTCCAACTGCTTTAACGTTAAGAGGAGTAAGGCCAGTCTCTTCCTGAACCTCCCGTACTGCTGCCTCTATGGCCATTTCTGCAGGTTCTATTCGCCCTCCTGGAGCATTAACTTTACCCTTGCCCAGTCCGGTTTTTTTATTAATAAGTAAAACTTTATCATCTTTAAAAATATAGGTTATAACAGCAGTTTCTTTTGGTTCCCATGCATCCCAGTCAACTTCTTCCACTGTATCAGGGTTTTCTGGAAATGATTCAATCTCAGCTGCCTTAGCTTCTTTCTCTGCAGCTGCTTTTATCTCTTCCTCAGTTTCCGGCTGACAACTGTCACATAAATTATTATCCCAGTAAACTGTTTTATTAAAACTCATTTTCTCATTACAGCTGACACATTTAATTTTAAAAACTAATATTTTAGCCCTTAATAAATAAGCCACAGCAAGAACGAAAATAAAAGATGGAATTAAAAACACATCTGACAGCTCAAAATGCTGTATAAGAACAAGTTCAACCTGTAAAAAAAGAAGAATTCCGGCTATCCATAATGTGGCAAGACGTTTTCTATTTCCATGTTTAACATGTTTTCGCTGGGTGAGATTAGCTATAAGAACAGCCATCATTAAATAATACAGGGGTTGGGAAAGTTTTAATGCAATCATGGACATGACACTACATATAAGTAATACCAAAGTCAAGGTTTAGATATAATCTAATCAGATAATCTTCAATCATAATAAAAATCTGAAAAGCTTTTATAGTACAAATCAGAGTTATAGTTTATTATAGTTTTATGCAGGAAGTTCAAAACAGTACAGATACAAAAGATTTTCTAAAAAGCCTTGGTTTCCCAAGTGTAAGAATACATCATTCTTTTAATCACTTCGATTTTTCCAGAGATTCAAGACGAATGCTTGTAATAGGACCAATGGGTTCCGGTAAAACAGAATATTCCTCCAGAGTATGGAGAGATTCTCTTGTAGCTCTTAAAAAAAGTAAAAAAATTGCCGAGTTAACATCCACACAGGGTTCAGACAGACGAAAAGTGTTCTTTATCCGATCCATGCTGGATAAAAACCGTTTCCCGGATTATCCCGATGATGCTCTTGCATACAGAGGGGGATACGAAAGATGCGGTAATAATATTGCACACATAAGTGACTCCTTTGAACTTGAACGTATTCTAAAAGACAACCCTGATATTGGAACATGGATTATAGATGAGGCATCATTCTATGATGAAAGGCTGGTTTACGTAGTTCGAAATGCCAGTCAGGACAAGGGGCTGAACTTTATATTCCCTACTTTAATTTTAAATTTCCGAAAGGATATTTTTAATTCCACTGCAAGACTTATGCTTGAAACAGCAACTGATGTATTCCCCTTAACAGCCTACTGCGAACATGTAGATTGTATAGAAGATTCATTTTACACTTACAGATACTATAAAATTGATGGAGAGGAATGCCCCTCACTCTACTTTGACCCATTAATTGTAATTGGCGGGGACAGAGAAAAACTAGGATCTCTGGAGCCCAATTACTGTACAAGATGTGATAATCACCACTATCTGCCAGGTAAAGAATACACTTTTTTCACCCTGAAACCACTAGGAGAATCAGCATCTTCAGGAAAGATAGAACCTCTTCATTCTGAACTGTATGCTTTAAAAAATAAGATTGAAGATTCTATACTTTTCAAACATCTTCATGAAAGATATGACAACAATCCTGATCAATTGATTAATCTAAATTCCTTAAAGGTTGATTTTATTTCAGAGAA
>DAOVSY010000551.1 GCA_030633365.1 Spirochaetaceae bacterium
CCTGCAAAGGAGTAGGAAGCAAGTAGAAATAAAACAGCTACTATTAACATTACTTTGGTTTTCATAAACCCTCCTAAAATATTTTACAATCCTTAAAGGACTGTTATTCTCTAAAACCCAGTTTCCTGGAAATTTCACTAGTTGTATTTTTTATAAGAGAACCAATATGAAGTATGCGCTCTTCTGTCATTCTATCAGAAGGTCCAGAGACACTTAGAGAAGCAAAAACCTCTCCATCAACATCTCTAATAGCTGCTCCTACACATATAAGCTGATCTTCATGTTCCTTATTATCTATGGAATACCCTCTTTCCCGTGTATCTAATAAATCCTGAAGCAGGTTATTCTCATTAGTAATTGTTTTATCCGTAAGTTTGGCTAAACCCTTTTTATTAATAATTTGCTTTATATGTATTTCAGGAAGTTCCGCTAATATAGCCTTACCTACAGCCGTACAGTAAAGAGGTGCTTTTATACCTATAACTGAATAGGTTCTCATACGCCGCTTTGATTCAACACAATCAACATACAAAACTTCATCATCATCCAGCAGAGTTAAATGTACAGTTTCATCAGTTTCCTGATTTATACCATTTAAATAAGGTTTTGCAATTCTGCATATGGCAAGATCATTTTGAGCTCGATAACCCAGTTCAATAAGCCTTGTTCCCAAATTATATTTATTTGTATCTTCATTTTTTTCTACAAAGCCTTCACTTTCTAAAGTTTGTAATAATCCATGAGTACTGCTTTTAGGGATTTCAAGCTCTCGACTTATCTCAGAAATACCCAATGGTTTGCTTCTACCAATTATTTCGAGTATTTTAACAGCTTTTAGTACAGAATTAACCAATTGCGTTCCTATATACGAACAGTGTTCTTTTATATGAACATTATACACCTTCACTGATTTGTCTGTCAAATTAATTTTAAACAATTTTTTAATATTTTGGGCGGCCGGGCGGGCTATATGGGGGTTCCGTCGGTTATATCCGTAGAAGGACGCCCCCACAGGGGCGCCCCTACGAATATAACCGACCACTACGCGCCCCTCCTATCCCTGCCGCATGTCTTACAATTGCTGCCCTGCAAGACTTCATTAAATAACAGTTTTTGTATATAATCCCACCCATGAATCTGACAATATTAAACAAGGGTTTGATGGATTATGGTGAAGCCCTTGAACTTCAGAAAGCTCTAATGGAGAAACGCCAAAAAGAAGAGATAAATGATACATTAATTCTTCTGGAACACCCACCGGTAATAACAAAAGGTAAAAGAACAGAAGATCATCATATTGTTCTTTCGGACACAATATTAAAAAGCCAGGGAATTGGACTTTACGAAATTGACAGAGGCGGTGAAGCCACCTATCATGGACCAGGCCAACTGGTAGGGTACCTGATATTCAATCTTTACAACAAACAGAGAGAATTAAAGAAATTTATTGCCAAAGTAGAAGAAATATTTATTACATTACTTAAAGAAGAATATGGAATTACTGCTGATAGAGATCTGGAACACAGAGGTGTCTGGGTAGGGGACGAAAAAATTACAGCCATAGGCATTTCTATCCATAAAGCTGTTACCATGCATGGATTTGCTTTTAACATAAATACAAATCTGGATCACTTTAACTGGATTATTCCCTGTGGAATTACAGATAAGGGAGTTACTTCCATAAAAAAAATAACAGGTAAAAACCAGGAGATGGAAAAAATAAAAGATCTTACTGGTAAATACTTAGCGGAAATATTTAACTACGAGGATGTTGAAATAATAGATGAATAATAGACCTTATCTTAAAAAACCCGAATGGCTTCGCATAAAAATGCAGGGTGGAGAAAACCTTAACCATGTTCAGAAAACCCTGGATAAATTCGGCTTAACAACTGTTTGTCACGAAGCAAGCTGTCCAAACAGAATGGAATGTTTTAATAAAAGCACAGCAACTTTTATGATACTGGGAAGTATATGCACAAGAGGATGTACTTTTTGTGATATTGCAACAGGTCCAGGTCAGAACGTGGATA